>DAOSUG010000090.1:0-7203 GCA_035378545.1 Micropruina sp.
AACGTGACCGTGGCAAGGGGAATGCCCAGGTCGTCGATCGTGGGTTGGGCCGGCAGGAACGTCATGCACGGCACGCTAGGCGTGCCCTCTGACGGTTTTGCTTCGCCCCGCCGTCCGAACACGCGATCGAAAACTGTCCGAAGCGCGCCCCAGACTGCACCTATGAACATGGTGAGGATCGATTGCGGCACCTGCGCGGTGCGAGGGCCGGCCTGCGGCGACTGCATGGTCACCGCACTCCTGGGTGGCGATGAGGTGCTGGGCCGCGAAGTGTCCGGCGCCCCCACCCCGGGGGTGATGACCCTGCAGGGCGACGAGGTGAGTGCCCTGCGGGCCATGACCGAGGCGGGGTTGCTGCCGCCGCTGCGACTGGTACGATCGGTGTCCCGACGCCCCCCGGTCGAGTTGAACGACGACCGCTGGTTTGAATCTGATCATGACGTCGTTTAGGATTTTCTCAGAATTGGTGCGCTGGCTTCCCCACGGCGACCTGCTCGTCGATCGTCTGGAGGCGATGGTGCGTTTGCGCACAGTTGTTCGTGGTGGCTTGGTGGCGCTCTCGGGGCTGGCGGTGGTGCTGGCCGGTCCCGCAGCGTTGCCGGCCAAGGCAGACCCCACCCTCGACGATGCCAAGACCAAGCTGGACGCGATCGAGCAGCAGCAGAGCGAGCTCGGTGAGCAGTGGTCCGAGGTCAAGCTGCAGCTTCAGCAGGGCAAGCAGAAGGTCGCCACGCTCAACGCAGACATCGCCAACCAGCAACGCAAGGTCGACGCACTGCGCACCCAGGCCCAGCAGGTCGCGCTGACCCGGTTCCAGAACCGTGGGGTCGACATCACCATCCAGCTGGTCACCGCACCTGATCCCGATTCGTTCCTGTCCGACATGTCCACCATGGGCAAGGTCGATCAGAACATGAACTCGCTGTTGCAGGACTATCAGGCCCAGCAGGCCAACCTCACCGACCTGCAGCGCTCGGCCCGCGACCAGGTCACCACCATGGCCACCGAAGAGAAGCGCCTCGACGCACTCAACGACCAACTCAACGCCAAGATCAAAGAGGGTCAACAGCTGATCGACCGGCTGACCGAGCAGGAGCGTCAGCGGCTCAACGCGGGCGACGGCTCCGTCTCGCGCGATGACGCCCGCGATGCGCTGATCGACGACGGCTCGGGCGACTCGCGCGCCCTGGCCGCGGTCAAGTACGCGATGTCGAAGGTCAACGGCAGCCAGTACGTGTGGGGGGCCGAGGGTCCCACCGGGTTCGACTGCTCCGGATTGATGCTCGCCGCCTACCGCTCCGTCGGCGTGTCGTTGCCGCACTCGTCGCGGGCCCAGTTCGGCGTCGGCCGGCCGGTCTCGAAGGACGAACTCAAGCCCGGCGACCTGCTGTTCTTCTACAGCCCGATTCACCACGTCGGCATGTACATCGGCAACGGACTGTTCGTGCATGCCCGTAACGTGCGCGACGACCTCGACGTCACCCGGCTCGATTCGTACCCGGCCTACCAGGGTGCCCGCCGCGTTCTCGGCTGATCGGTTCCCTTCGGGCGGCGCGGCGCGCGGGCTCGATCTGTCGCGGCGCAGGCTGCTTCTGAGTGCGCCGCTGGTGCTGACCGTGCCGCTGCTCGGGGGTTGCGCAACCGCGGTGCCCACCTCCACGCACCTCGCGGACGCCCTGGGCTCGCGACTTTCCGCCGGCGATCGGGCCGGCTTCTACGCCCTGTTCGCAGGCTCGGCCGGAGCGCAGGCGGTGGCCTTGCGCATGTTCGACAACCTGCTCGATTCCGGCGCCACGATCGCCGCCGCGTCGTCCGATCGGCTGAGCGTGACGTGGCACCTGCCCGGCGAACCGCCGGTGGTCAGCCTTGCCACGGTCACCCTGGCGGGCGCTGTCGTCGATGCGATCGAACCGGTGAGCACCGGCACCGAATGGTTGAGCGATCCGATGACCGTTCATGCCGAGGCGTCGCTGGTGGTGGCCAGTGCGCGACAAGACGAGTCGGCACGGTGGCTGACCGCGGCACGAGCTGGCCTGGCAGCGCTGGCGACGGTGTGGCCGGCGGGGCAGCGTCGCACCGAACCGCTGATCGTGCTGGCTCCGTCCGATCTGGTCGGCTTCGCCCGGTACGCGGGCGCGGACGCGCAGACGACGGCAGCGGTGACCGTCGTGCCGGGCACCACGGCCAGCGAGGGTGTCCGCGTGGTGGTCAACCCGGTTGCTGCCACGAACGCCGTAACCGACGCGGCGACCCTGACCCACGAGGCCGTCCACGCGGCGATGGGTTCGCCACGGCTGACCGGCACGCCCGGGTGGCTGCTCGAAGGCATCGCCGAGGCCCTGACGGCCCGGGCGCACCCGAGCGTCGCGGCCACCAACGCAGCAGCAGCGCGGGCTGCGGTCGCGCACGGCCTGCCGAATGCGCTGCCCGACCTGAGCAGCGCAGACCCGTCCGGCTACGCCCTGGCGCAGGTGGCGGTGGACGCCATGGTGGCCCATGTCGGGTGGACGGACGTGTTCGACGAGGCGCGGCGGCGCAGCACACCGGCGGGCGGACGCATCGCGGATGCCCAGGTGCTCACCTGGTACCGCGACGAGCTGGCGCGGCTGCGCTAGTCGAGTCGTGGCCGTCGACGCTCTGTCGGACGCCACCTTTCCGTGGTTTCAGAGGGCTGGCCTAGACCACCGCGCCGTCCCCGTCGGTGGGCGGACGGTGTCGCAGCCTGATCAGCAGCAGCACCACGCCGACTGCAAAACCGAGGCCGCCCAGTGCCGTGACGATCATCGGCAGATGCACGCCGAACGAGGCGATCAGCACCAGTACCAGTGGGAGTGCGACCAGCACGGTCCCGGCGATGCCGGCGCTGCTCCAGCGTGCGGCGGGGGGAGCCGGCGGCGGCACGAACGGTTCGTCCCTCTCATCGGGCGGAGCCCAGCTGCGAAAGCCGTCCGTGGCTGCCGACTGGTCGGCCTCGTCGTCGGTGGCGGCCGCGTGTTGCTCGGCAGCCTCGGCTTCGGTCGGGTCTGGCCCGATCGGGGCCTCCAGCCGCGGCCGGGCCCGCTCGGTCGGCACCAGCCCCTCGGGAAACTCCCGGGCCATCAACTCCTCGAACCGGGCGTCCTCGGCGTCGCGTGGACTCATCGGCTGTGCCGAGCCAGAAAGTCCAGGGTGCCCGCCACGATCACGTCGGCGTCATTGTCGAGCGGTGCCACGTGGTCGCTTTCGGTGAGCACCACTTCAATGATCTCGTCCGAGGACACCTGGCGCACCACCACGTCCTTGGACGCGCTGGGCACCACACTGTCGAGTTCGGACCGGTACAACAGGACCGGACAGTGCACCAGGTCGAGCCGCGCCCGCACATCGCTCCACAGCCGCATCAGGGCATGCACGGCCGCCAGCGGGGTGCGGGGGTAGGCGTGCTCGGTCACATCGGCCTTGCGGATGCTGCTGCCGATGCTGTTGGTGGTGCGGATCAGGTGCTTGGCCCACGGCACCAGGGCGAGCTGCGGGTTGCCGTGCAGCGCCGGGTTGACCAGCACCAGCCCGGCCACGTCGTCGGGGTGGTGCTCCGCGAGCCGCAGCGCCAGTGCTCCCCCCATCGACAATCCCGCGACGAACACCATCTGGCATGAGGCCCGCAGGTCGAGGAAGGCCCGCTCGGCCGCCGCATACCAGTCGCGGCCATCGGTCACCTCGAGTTCACGCCAACTGGTGCCGTGGCCCGGCAGCCGGGGGACCGACACCCGGTATCCGTCCGCGGCGGTGCGGGTGGCCCACTCGCGCAACGTCCAGGGGCTGGCGGTGAAGCCGTGCAGAAACAGCACGCCCACGTCGCCGGACCCCGACGGCACGATCGGCTCGGCGAACTCATGCACCTGCATGCGGCCCATCGTACGGTGGCGCACCGACGGTCGCGGCGGCGCTGGACGGACCGCCACTGCCCGTGCCCCGATAAGGTGTGCGCAGTTCGGTTCGGAGGAGGTGCGGTGCTGTACACGCTGTTCAAGAACGTGGCGTTTCGCCCGGTGATCAAGTACCTGTTCGGTGCCCGGGTGGTGGGCGAGCGCAACATTCCCTCCGCAGGCGGCGTGATTCTGGCCAGCAATCATCTGGACGCCGGTGACACCGTCGTGCTGCCCGCCATGATCAAGCGCAAGGTCACGTTTCCGGCCAAGGCGGAACTGTTCAAAGGCAACCGAGGACTCTTCTCGAAGCTCGTCGCCTGGTTTCTGACCGCGGTTGGCCAGGTGCCGCTGGACCGCTCCGGGGGTCGCGCCAGCCTGGACGGACTCGGCCCGGTGCTGCAGGTGCTGGCCGATGGCGGCTGCGTGGGCATCTATCCAGAGGGCACCCGTTCGCCCGACGGACGGCTGTACAAGGGCAAGACCGGCGTGGCGCGCATGGCGCTGGCGGCGCGGGTGCCGATCGTGCCGGTGGCGATGCAGAACAGCACGCTGACCAAGAAGTTCGGCCTGCCCTGGATCGATCACCCGGTGGTGGTCGTGGGCGAGCCGCTCGATTTCAGCGAGTACTTCGACCGCGGCGACGAGCCGCGGGTGCTGCGCTGGGTGACCGATCAGGTGATGGCCGCCATTCAGAGCCTTTCGGGGCAGACCTACGTCGAGGCCTACGGCACGTCGGTCAAGAGCGGGTCGCTGACCAAGGCCGAGGCGGACGCGCGCATTCTGGAACGTCCGGGCAGCAACACCAGGAAACCGGACGCGCTGCCGCCCAACTAGCCAGGTTCGTGGACCCATCGCGATGCCGAGAGCACGCACCTCGCTAGATGAGTGAGCCCGTCGAAACCCTTGGTCGCACGGGTCTCGACGAACTCGACCAGCGATAGACCGTTTCTCTACCTCGTGACCACCGTTACTCCGGTGCACCGCCGGGATCTCTGTGTGAGCCGAGATCCGGGGCAAGCCCGGGATGACGGGTACGCCGCTGGGCGAGACGTTCGCAGCCGAGGTCTGGACAAAGCTCAACCAGCGGATCGATGCGTCGATCCGGGCCTAACCTGCTCCCGCACGTCACCCCAAGGGCCTCTCAGCCGGGCCAGACTCCTGGGCGCACCCGCGTCCCACGAGCGGGCTCGGTTCGGTGGCGCCGGAACGACCGCGTATCCTGACCGGCGTGTCGACGCAGATCCCCACTCTTGAACAGTTGCAGGCCCTGAGCCCGGTTCAGCAGCCCACCTATGCCGACACGCAGCAGGTCGAGCGGGTGACTGCCCAGCTGCGCACCCGTCCGCCGCTGGTGTTCGCGGGGGAGTGCGACGACCTGAGGGCGAAGATCGCCGATGTGGCCGCCGGTCGCGCATTCATTCTGCAGGGCGGCGACTGCGCCGAGACCTTCGACACCGGCACGGCCCTCGACATTCGCGGCAAGCTGCGGGTGCTGCTGTCGATGGCGGTGGTGCTCACCTACGCCGCGCAGGTGCCCGTGGTCAAGATCGGTCGGCTCGCCGGCCAGTACGCCAAGCCGCGCAGCAAGGACACCGAGATCCGTGGCGGTGTCGAACTGCCCGCCTACCGGGGTGACGCGGTCAACGGGTTCGACTTCAGCGCTGCCGCACGCGTCCATGACCCCAACCGGCTGATGGAGGTCTACAACCACTCGGCGGCCACGCTCAACCTGATCCGGGCGTTCGTCACGGGTGGTTTCGCCGACCTTCGGGCCGTCCATTCGTGGAATCAGGATTTTGTGCGCAACTCCGGCGTCGAGGCCCGTTACGAGGCACTGGCTGACGAGATCGAGCGTGCCCTGGCGTTCATGGTGGCCTGCGGGGTCGACAAGGAGGCGTTTCGCACCGTCGACTTCTACAGCAGCCACGAGGCGTTGCTGCTGCCCTACGAACACGCGATGACACGCATCGACTCGCGTACCGGCACCCCGTACAACACCTCGGCGCACATGGTCTGGATCGGTGAACGCACCCGCCAGGTCGACGGTGCCCACGTGCAGTTCGCCCGGCACCTGCGCAATCCGATCGGCGTGAAGATCGGGCCGTCGATGACCGGCGACGAGGTGGTGGCGCTGGCCGACGCGCTCGACCCGCAGCACGAACCCGGACGGCTCACGCTGATTTCACGCATGGGTGCGGGCAAGGTGCGCACCGCGCTGCCGCCGCTGGTGCGTGCCGTCGAGGCGACCGGACGATCGGTGGCGTGGGTGTGCGATCCGATGCACGGCAACACCTTCGAGACCGCCAACGGCTACAAGACCCGCGCGTTCAGCCAGGTGGTCGACGAGATGAACGGCTTCTTCGACGTGCACGAAGAACTGGGCACCTGGCCCGGCGGCGTGCACATGGAGCTGACCGGCGACGACGTGACCGAGTGCGTCGGCGGCGTCGCGGACGCCCTGGCCGAGGCCGACCTGCCGAACCGCTACGAGACCGCCTGCGACCCCCGGCTGAACCGCAACCAGTCGCTCGAACTCGCGTTTCTGATCGCGGAACGGCTCACCGACGGCCGCATCAAGCGGACCAACCCGGTGCAGGAGTACCGCGCCGAAGACTTCTGAGCCGCCGGGCGGCGCGTGCCCGGGCGGCGCGTGCCGTCCACCCAAACGTCACCGACTGGCGGGCCTGTTCGTCGGCGTCTGTTCATCGACGGCTCGCACGGTGGCCGGGTGCGACGCAATTGGCTGATCTTCGCGACCGCGGCGGCCACCCTGCTGGTGCTGGCCTACCCGGTGAACAACAACATTCGCTACGAGGTCGGTGTGCACCGGGTCTCGGGCTACTCGATCGCCGAGACGTTCTCACACCGGCCGCTGGCGTTTCGACTGGTCAGCGCCGCCCAGTCGTGGCTGCCCGACCTGGCCAGCGAGTCGCTGGCCGCACCGGGGTCGCTGGCCAGGGCCTGGCTGTTCGAGGCGGGCTTTCGACTCGTCGCAGCACTGGTGGCGGCAGCGGCGGCGGTGCTGCTCACCGTCGGACTGCGACGTCGTCTGGGCTCGGCCGCCTGGGCCTACGGGCTGGCGGCGTACGCGGGCCTGTTCTTCACCGCCCCCGCCACGGGCGAACCGGACTGGTGGGCGGCGGTGGTGGCGGTGGCAGCCGTGGGCACCGCACTGCTCGCGCGCGAATCGACCGGCGGATCGATGGCCGGTGCACTGCTGGCTGTGGTCGCGTTGCTGAAGATCAGCTCGTTGCCGATCGCGTTGGCGGCCGTCATGCTGATCGCCGCCTTCGAC
>DAOSUG010000091.1:0-7120 GCA_035378545.1 Micropruina sp.
GGTGTCGAACGTGCGCTTCACCTTCGAGGTGCGCTCCGTCAACGTCCAACCACTGGAGGACTTCACCAGGTCGGACTTGAACCCCTTCGCCGAGGTGTAGGTGGTGGTGGAGCCCGACACCAGCGGGAAATTGCCGACCAGTCCGCCCGGCCCGTAGTAGGTGACCGAGTTGTCCGACTGCTGCGCCACCCGGACATCACCGGTGTAGTCCAACCCCCACCCCTTCCCCAACCGTGGTGTCGGGCTGGATGCGGCCGCAGCCGAGTTGTAGAAAGCGCCGATCTCAACCTGCGCAGACACCCCTTGCAACGCGATCCCGCGGACCGTCACATACAGATTGCCCGAGCCGACATCCACCTGGGCCTTCACCCGATCCCCGGCATCGAACTTCAACCGGGTCGCCTGCGGCCGCGGCCCAGCCCCAGCCAAAGCACCAATCGCGGCAGCCATCGCCGGCGCAGGAGTCGCCAACAACGTTACCAAACCCACACCCGTGGCCAAGAGTAACGAGACAGTGCGCTCGACAACACGGTGAACAAACATGGGGGTGGCCTTTCACAAGGCATTATTGATCGAAACGCGAAAAAAGTCTTCGTCGGGGTGGGGTATTTGCTGGTTGAGTCCCTTGAACGGATTTTTTTGCTTACTGAATGAGTCCAACGACCGCAAGTATTTGGGGTGCACTGTCGATGGGTCCACACCCTTCCGGGTGCATCGACTAGACTTCTCGCTTAGCTCAGCGTGGCTGTAACCGACTTGTAACGAGATCCAGCTGGATTATTTGTCAAGAGCTATTGATAGACACTCTTTGGAGATCAAGGACGCAGCCATCCGTAAACACCCTTGAGCTGCATGTGCTGGCGATCATTAGGGCAGCCGAACCGTACCGTGGCGGTCGGGAGGGACCCGGATGATGGTGCCCAGCGGAGTGGCCCCCTCGGCTGCGCCAACAGTCAGTAGATGACGGTGTGCCGCGTGGAACAGGTCGGCATGCCTCAACGGGCGTAGCGGGCGAAGAGCGTTGTAGTCGGGAGTGGTGGCGTCGAGCCGTAGCGCTTCGGGCCCGTAAGCGATGTTGCCGCCGGTGAAACCTCTCCCAGAACTGTTGGGTGAGTGTGAGCAGGTCCGTGTCGGTGGGGGTATGCGACGTCCAATGTGGACGGCTTCGGTGAGGAGGTCGGTATAGCGGCCAATGAGCCGGAGTTGGTGGTGGTCAATGGGTGGCGGAGGGTGTTGGAGCCGGGTGATCAGGTTGTCTAGAGCGAGGTGGATCACGGGCCAGGCTCCGCGAGCCTGCGCATATCGCAGGTAGCTGCCGATCCGGTTGGCGTGCGTGGGCGGCAGGCGGGGTTGGCCGGTGATGGTGGCCCACTGGGCGTGGTTGCCGATCTTTCAAGGTGAAGCGTACTGGCTGAACCGATGAAAGATCGAGGCTACGGCAGGCTAGGGCCCCCGTTGCGTTGGGTCGTGGACCTGCCCCGCCCCCTCACCGGCGCTTCAGTGCTTCAGGACGTGGCATGACGGCTGGCAGCGTTGAGTTCAAGGTCGGCGACCGGGTCTGGTACGACCCGCCCACAACATCGACATCGAGGCCGGTCGGGCCCGATTGACCTCGATGCCTGAGGCGGCTTCCACGTCGTCGATCGTCATGCCTACGTTGGCAATCCTGCCGATGGCTTCCTCCTCTGCCGCATCACCTCGCCGTGCCGCCGCCAGAAAACGGATGTTCGAAGGAGCATTGGGTCAGCACCTGACCTCACCTCGTAGGTCCATCCCTTGGCCTCGCACAAGCGACGCGTCCAGTTCAGGACGGCCGCAACGACGGCATCATCGAGCAACTCGGCCGGCTTGACGTCAACAACGACGTATCCACGGGTCGTCTCCAGGAGGAAGCCTGGGACGTGTCGCCGAAGCACCGATCCGTCTCGGCCAGATACCCAGAACGGCTGGGTCAACACCACCGACACCGTCGGATCGAAGTCGGCCAGCCAGAGCCGATCCCGCTCGAGAAGACTCTCGTACCCGACCAGCGACTGGGTCGTCGCCATCCAAAGCAGGCCCGGGTAGTTGCGTTGACCCATGTACGTCGGGAAGCTGCAGACCGGCAGTCCCCGCACAACATCCTGGGCACCGATCTCAGCCAAGCTGGTCCACTCGCAACGGTCCAGCGCAGCTAGGAACCGGAGCTCTGCGTTTCGCAGCGCCCACCGCTCATGGCCGCAGCATCACACGCCGACAACATGATGGGAGCCCGACACGCCGCCGACAAGATAATGAGTTATCTGGAGTTGATGTCCATAACAGTGCTTCTGACTAGGCAGTTTCCGTGACGGACAGTGTCATTGATGCAGTCGGCTGATGTCAGTGGCCGAGCATTAAGTAAGTGCCGTATCCCAGATGTTGCGATGGCCCTGGTCGTCGTAGCCGAACACGGCCATCCGCAGGTTGGAGCGGGCTGCGGCCGGGCTAAGACGCAGTTTGTCGGGTGCGTCCGCGAGTGCCGTTCGTTGCCAGTGTGTGATTCGCCTGTTCTGCTCAGGGTCGACGTCGACGACACTGCTCAGGATCAGCACGGCTCGACGGTCAGCTAGGCCAATGATGTGGAGTGGCTGAACTCCTTTCAGTTCCGTCCAGCCGATATCAGGGGTCAACAGGAAGATGTGGATGCCTAGCGCTTTTCCTGCGGGGGGCCCGTCGAGCCATGCAACGTCGGATTCTTTGGTGCGGTCCTGGTGGATGTGGACGACGTCCTCGGCTCTGACGTAGACCGAGATGCCTCGGCTCCAACCACCTTCGTTGGGATCGGGGCGTTGCCAGCGGTCGATGACTCGCGTCGCGGGTGTGGTGTCTTGATGTTCAGACGTCCAGGCGTAGCGGTAGTCGCCACTCTCGTGCAGCGAGTACTTCTGATACCGCGCGAGCTCTCGTGCGGCGATGTAGACGTCGCTCTTGTTCTTGTTGGCCCAAACCCTCCAGATGCTGGAGCGTTCGCCGACGGCACCCACAGCGAATCGGATGAGCCCGCCCGTGGTGTCAACAGGCACTGCTTCCTCACGGTCTCCTGTTTGGAGGCGAAGGAACAGGGGAGCGTCGGTCACAGTCTGCTCTCCTGTGTGTCGGGGTCCTCCGTAGAGTCGAACGGCTCAAAGAACCATCCGGCCTGGTCGGGCACAATAGTGGCCAGCTCTTTGGACACGTCGAGGTTGTAGTCGGCGGCCAGTTCGCCGATCTGGATTCCAACGAGGCCCCGCAGGCGTCCGAGCGCCATCGAGAGGGGATCGGTGCCCAGCGGCTGCCAATGTCGGTGCCGGTCGCTGCTGGCGGGCCCGATGTGGTCGACGAAGTCGCGGAATAGTCGCTGCAGCAACTGCAGGCGGCGGGCGAGGTCGGTGCCGATCTCGGGATTGTTCATCTGCTCGCCCAGCTGATCACGGATCTTGTTGGCCGAGGTGACGCAGTGTTCCTCGATCTCCAGAGAGAAGTCCTTCCAGAGCATTCGTCGGTCGCTCAGCAGGTTAAGGACTCGTCGGGCGATCTCGCGGTCATCGTCTTTGCGTTCCCATTGGAGGCCGCCGAAGGGTGCTGAGATCCCGGTCCATCGGTAGCGGGTCATTTGGCCCCTTGGTCCTGCGCTCGAAGTTGACCGTAGGCGATCTCGAGCCGCTGTCGCAGATCGTGATTCTCGCTGCGTAGCTCTTTGTTGCGCTGGGTGACTGCTTCGAGCCGACGCTGCAGGGACGTGGACGTTTCGCTTGTGCTCTTGTGGCCTGCAGTTGCGTGTGCACCGCGGTTCCGGTCACGCAGTTCGTGGATGGCTTCGATGAGCTCGGGGTTGGCGTAGAGGAAGGCACGGGAGACGCCGGCGCGAGTGGCCACGGCCGTGGGGGTGACGGCTTCGCCCCGGGCCGCGGCGAGGCGAATAGCTTCTCGTGCGCGTTGTTGGGCGTCGTTGTGTCGTCGCTTCGCGGCGGCCAGGAGGTGGTGGCTGTTGTCAGCAAGCATCGGCGGCCTTCTGGTCGATTGTGGTGGGCCGGGTCTGACAGGCGGTGATGATGCGCTGCAGGTTGTCGACGATCTCCTGGTTCTTTTCCACGACGCGTAGATGGCCCTTTTCGCGGGAGATGTCGATGAGTTCGAGGGTGTGCTTGAGCTGGGTCTCGTGTTGGGGGAGGAAGTCTGCGTTGGTGATGAACATGGGGCAGGTCAGGCAGGGGTTGGCGTGCTCGCAGGGGCTGTTGAGGGGCATGCCGCAGTAGCCGTTGGGCAGGGTCTGCTTGGCGCGGTCGAGGCCGCGGCGGGCCCAGGCGGCGTCGGCGAGTGGGTGGTCCTCGTCGAGCTCCACCGGCTGGCCGTGGGCGTTGATGAGTTGAGCCTTGGCCCAGGCGTCGCGGATGGTCTTGTCGTTGAGCCGGGCGTAGTGGGCGGTCATGTCGGCCGAGGTGTGGTCCATGAGCTGCTGCACGATGTGTTGCGGAACGTCGCGGTTGATCATTCGGGTGCCGAAGGTGTGTCGAAGCTGGTGTGGCGTGATCCAAACCGGCTGACCAAGCTCGTCGGTGATCTTGAGGTCAGCAAGCCAGGCTTGAAATGCGGCCCGGTGGCCGGAGGCGGGATAAGCCCTGGTTCCGTGAGGATTGGACGCGTGCCCGGGGAATAGCCGTAGTCCCGGGCGGGGTTGGTCGAAGCGTTCCAGGACGGTGCACTGCTGGTCACGGATGCGGCTGGCGAGGTCGTCGTCGAGCGGCATGAACGCGGTGCGCTTCATCTTGTGGTTCAGGTACTGCAGGTAAGGGTGGCCCTCGCCGTCCTGGACGAGGCAGTCAAACGCCAGCAGGCGGCAGTCGCCCGCCCTGAGTCCGCAGCGGATCATGATCCGCGTCATCAACTGGTGATCAGGATGGGTGAGCCGAGCGAGTGCCTCGTCGGACTCGATCTGGGCCACGACGAACTCGCTGAGCGCGCGGCCGGGTCCGGTGCCGTGCAGGCGGGGGAAGTCCTCGCTGAACACCACCGTGGTAGACGCCAGCTCGGGTGCCCAGCCGTAGCGGTGGACGTCCCGCAGGAACGTCGACAGAGCGCTGATCAGTTGCAGGCGCGACCTCGGTTCAGGATGGTCTAGGGCTAGGTTCTCGCACCAGCGCTGGACCATGACTCGAGTCAGGTCGCCCGTGTCACGAGGAGGGTCTTTGAGGTTGGTGATGTAAGTCGAGAACTGGCCTAGGACACCGATACCTCTTCGGACACCGGCCGGGCCGACGCCGATGCTGAGCCGATGGCGGGCCCACTGCTTTGCCAAGCCCCGCAGCCATGGTTGCGGGATCTTGGAGAAGGTGATGCGGGCGACGCCGGTGGTTGCATGCCCCAGCCGATCGAGATGCCAGGTGTCGAGGGAGTACTCGCGGTCCCAGCCGGTGCCGTGCACGAGCCGGTCGACCTGGTCATGGCCCCAGTTGATGAACAGGGCACCGTCGGGGTTGCGGCGGCTCAATCGCAACGAACTGGTCCACTCCACAGCGCTGTGCTCGAGGAGGCTGGTGGCGCCTCTGGCGTGGAGGGCGCGAACAACGGCATTCCATCGCGTGAGGTTGACCCGCCGTGGGCCGGAGTCGAGGAAGCATTGGACGATGTACTGGACCTCGAGCTTCAGCTGAGGAGCTAACCCGGTGAGGTCGATCCGGGGTCTGCCGGCGACCGCGACCGCGGCGAGGAACGCGTCTCGGTCCGCTGTGCCGGTTCGGCGACGGAAGGCGTTGAACCGGCCCTGGTGGGAGACACAGAACCCGTCGCGGAACGACGCCCACAACCCACAGCCAGGCACCAGACAGCCTGGCTGATCGGTCGACTCAGCCTGCACGATTCCCGCCCAGTTCTGCGCGCTGCCATGGCCGGCGGCCGCGATCCACGTGGCGTGGTGGTTAAGGCACAACTGGCTGCGGTGCCGGCCGAAGAGGCATCCGGGCACCAGACATGCCTGCGGCGTGCAGCGCGGCGGGCAGTTCTGCAGCCATGCCTCGAAGACGACACCACGCCGCCGGGCCCGGTACCAACGGTCGGCATGGGCCACGCACAGACCGCGGCCCGCGGTCGCCACACCTGAGCAATCCGGGACCCGACACGAGCCGAGATCGACCAACGGATGACAGGCCTCCGGAATGAGAACGTCACCGCGGTGTTCGGGGCGAACCGCAGCCATCAACGCGGCCAAAGGTGACTCGCCCAGCGGCCCAGCAGGGGCAGATGTCAGCGTCGTCATGGCACCTCCAGGGCTTGAACGGGTTCGATCAGCCAGCCGGCGGCGATCAGTGCCCGACGGGCGTCTTCCACGGTCAGGTGTCCGTAGATCCCGAGCGTCGTCTGAACACTGGCGTGGCCCAGCAGGTGCGCCACGATCGCCCAGTCGGTGCCCTTGCGGATCAGTTCGGTGGCGTAGGTGTGCCGCAGGTGATGGAACGTGAAGCTGGACAGTCCGGTGCGGCGGCGCAGCCGCAGCAGCACGTCCCGTGCGGCCGGGTAGGCCATCGCGTGACCGAGTGGCGCGGCCCACAGGTTGACGAAGACGAAGTCGGAGTTGAGGTCGCCGTATTCCTCGTCGAGGTAGTCGGCGTAACTGCTGAACAGCGCGGCCGGTGCGGGGATAGTTCTGGGCTTCCAGCGCTTCACCCGAGCCCCGTTCGCGTTGAGCCGAGGGTTGACCGCAACCTCACGGCGTGCGATCGAGAGGTCCTCGTGGCGCAATCCAAGCGCTTCTCCGATTCGCATGCCCGATTCGCGGAGCAGTTGCAGCAGGAACCGGTCGCGCAGCCGCGTGCACCCGTCCAGCAGTGCCTGGTATGCCTCGGCCTCGACGACCTCCGGGGCGCTTCGCAGGACGCCACGGACCCGGATCTCCTGACGTGCGTGCTCGCGTCGAGTGTGGGCCAGAAAAGGCTGGTAACCGGCAGACGAGAAGCCCCGGTCCCACCGGGTCAGCTGCAGCGTGATCACCGGGTCGAGGCGGCGGTAGAAGCCATAGAAGGCTGACACTGCAGCGATCTTGCGCTGCAAAGTCCGCTCACCCAGGGAAGGCTCAACGTTGGGCAAGACCCCGACCCGCCCTTGTCTAGCCGGACTCGGAAGCCGC
>DAOSUG010000092.1:0-7089 GCA_035378545.1 Micropruina sp.
GACGGGGTGCGCGGCACCGACGCCGACCGGGTCGGGCCGATGCGGTTGGTCGGCTCGGGCGCCGCGGAGGCGCCCCGGGTGAAGGCGGCCGCGTTCGGCTGCTTCGCGGTGGCGGGGTTGGCCGGGCTCGGCATCGTGCTGCTCACCCAGCTGTGGTGGCTGCTCGCCGTCGGCGCGGCGGCGATCGCAGCGGCCTGGCTCTACACCGGTGGCTCGCGTCCCTACGGCTACCTGGGCCTGGGCGAGGTGTTCGTGTTCGTGTTCTTCGGACTGGTCGCGGTCTCGGGCACGGTGCTGGTGCAGGTGGGCTCCGTTCCTGCTGCCGCCTGGGCGGCCGCGGTCGCCGTCGGTGCTCTGGCCTGCGCGATCCTGGTGGCCAACAACCTGCGCGACCTGCGCGGCGACGCCGCGGTCGGCAAACGGACGCTGGCCACCCGGCTGGGCGATCGGGGCACCCGGTGGTTCTTCACCATCCTGGTGCTGGTGGCGCTGGGCTCGATCGTGCTGGTCGCCGCCTGGAGCACGCCGTGGGCGCTGCTGGGGTTGTTGATGGTGGTGTTCGTGGTGGGTCCGGTGCGCGAGGTGCTGGGCGGCGGTTCCGCACGCTCCCTGATCGGCGTGCTGAAGCTCGTGGGGGTGGCCGAACTTGTGGCTGCCGCGGGGCTCGCGGTGGGGCTGGTGATCGGTGCCTGAGGGGTCGCCGATCGAGCGGGCGCTCACCTACGACGTGGGGCTGACCACCCGATTCCGCGGCATCACCCGGCGTTCGGGGGTGTTGTTGCAGGGCTCGGCCGGATGGGGGGAGTGGAGCCCGTTCCCCGAGTACCGGCGACCCGAGATCGATGCCTGGTGGGCCGCCGCGGTCGAGTCGGCGACGCTGCCGTGGCCCGCTCCGGTGCGCGACAGCGTGCCGGTCAACAGCATCGTCCCGGCGGTCGAACCCGAGGTGGCCGGACGTTTCGCGCTGGCCGGTGGCTGCCGCACCGCGAAGGTGAAGGTGGCAGAACCGTCCCAGACGTTGGCGGACGACCTGGCCCGGGTCGAGGCCGTCCGGGACGCCTTGGGGCCGCACGGCCGGGTGCGCGTCGACGCCAACGGGGCCTGGGGCGTGGACGAGGCGCTGGCGGCGATCCGGCAGTTGGCGCGCTTCGATCTGGAGTACGTGGAGCAGCCCTGCGCCACGGTGGAGGAGTTGGCCGATCTGCGGGTGCGGCTGGCTCGTGTCGGGGTGCAGGTGCGGATCGCGGCCGATGAGTCGATCCGCCGCGCGGAGGACCCGGGCCGGGTGGTGGCGCTGGCCGCCGCGGACGTGGCTGTGCTCAAGGTGCAGCCGTTGGGTGGGGTACGGCGATGCCTGCACCTGGCCGAGCAGTTGGGCCTGCCGGTGGTGGTGTCATCGGCGATCGAAACGTCCGTCGGCATCGCCGCGGGGGTCGCGCTGGCCGCCGCGCTACCGCAGTTGCCGTTCGCCTGCGGGCTGAACACGCTGGCGCTGCTCTCGACCGACGTCGCCGACGATCCGCTGGTGGTCCGCGACGGGCAACTGGACGTGCGGAGGGTCGCCCCCGGTGGTGTGGGCTGGCAGGCTTCCGATGAGGTGGACCGGTGGTGGCAGCAGCGACGTCGCACTGTCGAGGCCGGCGCTGGGCAGGTGGCGGGGCGATGAATGACGGCACGATCCGGCCGGGTGGCGGCGCGACCGGCTCTTCCGCGTGCGCGGCCACGATCGTGGCGCAGCTGGTGGTGCAGGGCGTCCGCGAGGTGGTGCTGGCCCCGGGTTCACGCAGTGCGCCGTTGGCCCTGGCCTTGGCGCGGGCGGAGGCCCGCGATGAGGTGCGGCTGCACGTGCGCTACGACGAGCGCAGCGCCGGCTTTCTGGCGTTGGGGCTGGCGAAGGCGTCCGGGGTGCCGGTGGCGGTGGTGACCACGTCCGGTACCGCGGTCGGCAACCTGCTGCCGGCGGTGATGGAGGCCCATCACGCCGGGGTGCCGTTGCTCGTGGTGAGCGCGGATCGTCCGGCGGCCATGGTTGGGTTCGGCGCCAACCAGACCACCGACCAGGTCCGGCTGTTCGAGCCGTTCGTGCGCTGGTCGGCCAGGGTGTCGTCGGCGGCACCGTCCGAATCATGGGGTGCGCAGGCGGCGCGCGCCTGGCTGATCGCGACGGGGGTGCTGAGCCGCCACCCGGGCCCGGTGCACCTCAACGTCGAGTTGGCCGAGCCGCTGGTGGGCGCGGCGCCTGAGCCGCAGGTGCAGGCGGTATCGGCGGCGGCTGCGCCCGGCGCCGAGCCGCTGGTGCTGCCGTCCGGGCCGCGGACGCTACTGGTGTGCGGCGACGCCTCCGTCGAGGTAGGCACCTCGGTTGCGGAGCTGGCCGTTGCGGCACCGCTGCCGCTGGTGGCGGAGCCGTCCAGCAATGCGCGTGCCGCCGCCCTTCACACCGGACGCCTGCTGCTCGGCGGGCCGCTCGCGCAGCGGGTGCAACGGGTGGTGGTGTTCGGGCATCCGACCCTGTCCCGGCCGGTCAATCAGCTGTTGGCAAGGCCTGATGTCGAACTCATCGTGGTCAGCCCGACCTCGGACTGGGTCGATCCCGGCTGGCGGGCCAGCCGGGTGGCCTCCGCGGTCGGCATCGAACGCGACGACAGTTCGTGGGCGGAGGAGTGGGCAGCGGCGGACGTCCGCTTGATCGCCGCGCTGAACGAGCTGGTGGGCGCGCAGCAAACCTTCACGGGCCCGGCGCTCGCCGCATCGGTGGCCGCATCGGTGTCGCCGGGGGACGTGCTGGTGCTGGGCAGTTCGCAGCCGATCCGCGACGCCGACCTGGCGCCGCTGGGCCGGCAGGTGGTCTACGCCAACCGGGGGCTGGCGGGCATCGACGGCACCGTCTCGACGGCGGTGGGCATCGCGCTCGCGACCGGGCGTCCGGCCACTCTGCTGTGCGGAGACCTGACCTTTCTGCACGACGTCAACGGGTTGGCGGGGATGGGGGAGCGTCGTCCCGACCTGCGCATCGTGGTCGCGGACGATTCCGGCGGCAGCATCTTCGCCACCCTCGAATACGGTGCCCCCGAGTTCGCGGACGCGTTCGAGCGGGTCTTCGCGACGCCGTCCGGGGTGGACGTGGCGGGGATCGCGCGTGCCCACGGCCTACCAGTCGTGCAGGTCTCGACTGCGTCGGAACTGGCGACGGCGCTGAAGGCCCCGATCCGCGGCGTCGAGCTGATCGTGGCCCGTATCGACCGAGTCGGACGCCGCGCACTCGACCAGGCGATCAACGCCCTCGGCCGCCGCTGACCGGGGTCTCGACGCTCGACCAGCGATCAAAGACCGATGCTTGAACCTGTCGAAACCACGCAGGTATTGGTCTCAACAAGCTCGACCAGCAGGGATCCGTCTCGACCAGCCGGAGAGGTCTCGACCTAGCTCGACCAGCGGTGGAGTCGCGAGTTGGCCGAAGGACGTGAGTGGCCAACAGCGAAAGTGAAGGGGGCGGAGGGGGGCTCTACTCGAGTCGTGGATGGGTCTGGCCGCCGAGGGAGCCTGCGACTGAGGCTGGTTGGCTCGAGTAGAGCCCCCCTCCGCCCCCGACCCCAACGGGCCCAGATCTGAACAAGCCGCCCAACGGGATTGGGTGTATCAGGTCAACCCCCGCAGCCACCGCCGCACGTGCCACGTGGCCTCGACGTCGTCTTCGTTGTAGTCCAGTACTCGCTGCCTCGCCGCCGCCCGGGCGGCGGCCGTTTCGCCCGCCACGGCCTCGTCGAACCACGCCTGACTGTTCAGCCCGCCCGGCGTCGCATCGCGCCAGGCGAACCCCGCCGCCTTGGACGCCACCACCTTCAAGCCCAGCCCCTGGGTGCCGAAGAAGTGCGTACGGATCGACGTGAACAGGTCGACGAAATGCCCGCGCCCCCACCCCCGCGCCCATTCGAGCACCGGCGAACCGCTACGCACGGCCAGTCGTTCGAGTCGCACCACCTCGTAGTCGGAGTAGTGGTACACCCGCGCGTCCACGCCCTCGACGAGCGACCGGAGCCACTGCATCGCGGCCTCGGCCAGCGCCGCCTCGGACTCGTCGGTGAGTTCGTCGAATGCGCTGAAGTGCCGGTAGTAGTGCGAGCCGTCGCGGCTGTCCGAGACCAGAAAGCCCCACAGGTACACCCGGTCGCCGACCGAGGTCTCGATGTCGAGGTCGATCTCGACGGTCGCGCCCGGCACGTCGATCGGCCCCTGCGTGACCCGGTCGAAGTCGACCCCGCGCGCCATCAGCACCGAGCGCCGCCACGCCAGGCGCAGCCGGTCCTCGGCCCCGACCCGATGCGTCACCCGGGCCAGGTATGAGGGCAGCAGCGCCTCGAGATCGGTGGCCGCCAGCTCGGTCACGGTCGCCACGCCCAGGTCGCGCAGCACCTGAATCTCGTGGACGTCGAGCGGCGACTTCGAGATGCGCAGGCTCAGATCGTCGTCGTCGAGCCGGGGACGGCACACGTCCCACCACTGGCACCACCCGCATTCGCGGTTGGCGATCGGCTGCAGCAGCGGTGGATCGCCGGCCGCCAGGGCGGAGGCCGCCTCGGCCAACTCGACCCGGAACGCATGCTCGGCGTCGTAGCGCTCCAGCGACGACACGAGTTCGACGTCGTAGGGGTCGGTGCGCTCACGCGGGCTGGGCGGCACCACCGGCAGGGTGAGGTCGACCCACGACAGCACCCGCCCCAGCTCGGGCAGTTCGTCGGTGCCGACCACGGCGGCCAATCGCGTGGCCGACGCCCGCCCCACCGCCTGTAGCATGCGGTGATAGTGGGCCAGTTGCAGCAGGTCGTTCAGCCGCCAGTTGTACCGGAACCGTCGGCCCGGCAGGTCGTGCCGGCTCAGCGGATCGGTCAGGCTCGACCAGGTCAACACCGCCGGCTCGCGGCGCACGTCGCTGACCCGGTGACACTTGATCTCGGCCGGGTGGTAGCCGCCGTCGTCGGCGCGCAGCAGCAGGTCGGGGCGTCCGCTGCGGTGCCGCACCAGGTCGCGGGGCAGCAGGGGGGCGATCAGCACCTGCACCCCCGCCGCCATCGCCGCGAGCGTGATCCGTTCCTGCTCGGACGTCGGCAGTTCACGCAACTCGCGGCAGTCCAGCACCGAACCAGTGAAGCCGCCCAGCAGCCGGCTCAACACCTCGGCCTCGAAGTTGACCCCGCCGTGAAAGACCTCGCGCACCCCCTCGTCGGCCGTGCTGGGCATCACCAGGCCCGGGTGGAACGCGTTGTGGGTCTTGACCGGACAACTGCGGGCGGCGTAGGCGTCGAGAGCGAACGGCTGAGCCTGCCGAGCCGGCTGGACTGCGCTCACCCTCGCACCTCAGGCTCGGGCGCGGTGCAGGGCGACGATGCCCCCGGTCAGGTTCTTCCACTGCACGTCTGCCCAGCCCGCTGCCGTCATCAACTCGGCCAGCCGACGCTGGGCCGGCCAGGCCAGAATCGACTCCGCCAGGTAGTCGTAGGCCACCGCATTGGACGCGCCGAGGCGTGCGACCAGCGGCAACGCCCGCAGCGCCACCTGCTGGTAGGCCCACCGCAGCGGCGGAAAGGTCGGGGTGCTGAACTCGCAGATCACGATGCGGCCGCCCGGACGGGTGACCCGGCGCAGTTCGGCCAGTGCGGCGGCGGTGTCTTCGACGTTGCGCAGCCCGAACGAGATGGTGACCGCGTCGAAGGCGGCGTCGGCGAAGGGCAGCGACAACGCGTCGGCGTTGACGAAGGTCAGGCCGGGTTGTCGCTCGGCCCCCACCTGCAGCATGCCCAGGCTGAGATCGGCCGCCACCACCAGCGCGCCCGCGTCGGCGAACGGACGCGATGACGTGCCGGTACCCGCGGCCAGGTCGAGAATGCGCTGCCCCGGACGGGGCGCCACCGCGGCCAGCACCGCCCGCCGCCAGCCCCGGTCGAGCCCCCCGGTGAGCAGATCGTTGACCAGGTCGTAGCGGGCCGCCACCCCGTCGAACATCGCCGCCACGTCGGCTCTGCGCTTGGCCAGCGTTGCCCTCGCCCGTCCAGTTTCCACCACGGCGGCTAGCTTGCCACGACCCGCGGACAGTTTCCGACCAGTCCCTGTCCGTCCGGATCGCCACGTCCCTTCACGGTTGCGCGCCCGCCGGGGCCGGACGATGCGGCGTCCGCTTTCGTTGTGGTGGAGAATCGAGCCCATGGCCAAACGCAGCACAGTGCTCAAGGTGGCCGGGTTGAGCAAGTCGTTCGGTCCGGTCGTCATCGTCGACAACTTCAACCTCGAGGTGCGCGAGGGTGAGGCGATCGCTCTCACCGGACGCAACGGTGCCGGCAAGTCGACGATCCTGCGCTGCATCGTGGGCGCCGACCAACCCGACGCCGGCACCGTCGAGGTGAGCGGCATCCGGATGAGCGAAACCAACCCCGAGGTGCGGCGCGACGTGGCCACCGTGATCGACGACCTCGACTTCTTTCCCGACCTCAGTGTGGTCGAGCACCTCGACCTACTGGCCCGAGCCCACGGCATCGACGAGCCCGAGGCCGCCGTCGACGAGGTGTTGCACGAGGTACAGCTGGTGCCGCAGTCGGGGCAGTTGCCGGGCACGCTGTCGTCCGGCCAACGCCGCCGGCTGGCTTTGGCCACGGCCTTCATCCGCCCCCGCAAGCTGCTGGTACTCGACGAGCCCGAGCAGCGGCTCGACGTCGAGGGTGTCGAGTGGCTGGCCGCGCGGCTGCAGGCCGAACGCGCCCGCGGCCTGGCGATCGTGATGGCCAGTCACGAGCCGCGGCTGGTGCAGAGCGTGGCCACCCGCATCGTCCGGATCGGTGACGGTGTCAGCGCCGACGAGGTTGTCGGGTGAGCAAGAAGTCCCGCAAGCTGATCCGCTCGTCGCAGGTCGCACCGGCCACCGCGCCGACCATGGAGCCGGCCGCCGAACCGACCGCCCCCCAGCAGAACTTCTGGTTTCTGCCTGATACGGCCCCTCACCCCGTGGACGAGCGCGACCTGCACGACCTGATCAAGCAATGGCGCCACGGTCGCGCCACCCGCTCGGTCTGGGACGCCATTCAAGACGCCTACGTCGCC
>DAOSUG010000093.1:0-7086 GCA_035378545.1 Micropruina sp.
CAGTCCGGCCACACCCGGGGCGTGGGCCTTGGTCGGGTCGTCCGGGTCGGCGATGGTGGTCATGGCCAGCGGCGAGGCGAAGAAGCCGATCAGCAGGGTACCGACCAGGCCGCCGACCAGGTGGACGCCCACCACATCGAGCGAGTCGTCATAGCCGAACTTGTACTTCAGGCCGACCGCGTAGGCGCACGCGATACCGGCCAGCACCCCGATCACCAGCGCACCGATCGGGTCGACCGAGCCGGCGGCCGGCGTGATCGCGACCAGACCCGCGACGATGCCCGAGGCCGCACCCAGCGAGGTGGCGTGTCCGTCCCGGAACCGTTCCACCACGAGCCAGCCGAGCATCGCCGACGCGGTCGCGGCAAGGGTGTTCACCCAGGCCAGGCTGGCCAGGCCGTTGGCAGCGACGGCCGAACCGGCGTTGAAGCCGAACCAACCGAACCACAGCAGGGCGGCGCCGAGCATCACCAGGGTCATGTTGTGCGGACGCATCGGCTTGGTGCCGAAGCCGACCCGAGGGCCGATCACCAGAGCCAGCACCAGGGCGGCGGTGCCGGCGTTGATGTGGATCGCGGTGCCGCCGGCGAAGTCGATCGCACCGATCACGTTGGCGATCCAGCCGCCCACAACCGTACCGTCCGCGCTGCTGAAGGCGAACACCCAGTGCGCGGCGGGAAAGTAGACCAGCACGCCCCAGAGCACGGTGAACATGGTCCAGGCGCCGAAGGATGCCCGGTCGGCGATGGCGCCGGACACGAGCGCGACGGTGATGATCGCGAAGCAGGCCTGGAACGCCACGAACGCGAGGGCCGGGTAGCCGGCGTCCGGGCTGTAGGTGAGCATGCCCTTGAGGCCGGCGTACTCGAGCGGGTCGCCGATGATGCCGGCGCCGCCCACCGAGTTGCCGAAGGCCATCGAGTAGCCGAACAGGATCCAGAGCACACCGATGACGCCCATCGAGATGAAGCTCATCATCATCATGTTGAGCACGCTCTTGGCCCTGACCATGCCCCCGTAGAAGAACGCGAGACCGGGGGTCATCAACAGCACCAGCGCGGCACTGATGAGAATCCAGGCGGTGTCGCCGGAGTTGATTTCAAGGATGTTCATGGCAGAACACTCGGGGATCGGTGTTTCCGGATCGTTCAGGAATCGTTACGCGCGGATTGCGGCGTGTTACAGCTGTGTTGCGCACTGCTGCTCGACGCACAGCCGCCACCCTGGCTTTGGACAGGTCCCCCCAGTAGGGTCGGTTCATGGCGTCACGCTGATTCCCGCTTCGGCGGGACAGTCTGGCGCTTTTGTGTTCGCCCGCTCAGCCGAGCGGGCCCGATCGACCAAGGAGGTTGCTGTGGACGTTCTCGTCACCGGCCGGCATTGCCAGATCAGCGATGATTTCCGTTCCCGGGTCAGCGAACGGCTGACCGGCGTGGAGAAGCTGAAGGACCGGGTGATTCGGGTCGAGGTGCAGGTATCGGCCAACTCACACGCCAGGCAACCCGATCAGGCCACCACCGTCGAGATCACGCTGCGCAGCCGCGGCCCGGTGGTCCGCGCCGAGGCCAGTGCCGACGACAAGCTGATCGCCTTCGAGCACGCTCTGGACCGGCTGAAGTCGCAGTTGCGCCGCGCCGCCGATCGGCGCAAGGTGCACCGCGGGCTGCGGGCCGGGCAGCAGTTCGGCGAGCCGCTGCTTCCGCCCGTGAACCAGAGCGACGACGAGGACCGTCCCGAGATTCGCAAGATCGCCGGTCTCGAGGTGCATGGCGACGGCCCCCTGGTGGTGCGCGAGAAGCTGTTCAAGGCGACCCCGCTGACGCTGGCGCAGGCCCTGGACGAGATGGAGCTCGTGGGCCACGACTTCTTCCTCTACGTGGACGCCGAGACCGGCGCCCCCAGCGCGGTCTACCGGCGGCGGGCCTACGACTACGGGGTGATCCATCTCGAACTGGAGCAGCCGGCGGGGGAAAAGAGCGCCTGAGAAAGGAACTGTCGGTTCCGGTCGTTAACGTGTCGGCATGGCTGAACTGACCCGGGGCCAGGCCCGGCGCATCGCGCTCGCGGCGCAGGGCTTCGGCCGTCCGCGGCCTTCCGGTGCCCTCACCCTGGGGCACGTGCAGCGGGTGATCGACCGGGTGGCGCAGTTTCAGATCGACTCGGTGAACGTGGCCGTCCGGGCGCAGTACATGCCGTTGTTCAGCCGGCTCGGCCCCTACGACAGCGCCCTGCTCGATCGCGCGACGGCTCGTGCGCCCAGACGGTTGTTCGAGTACTGGGCGCACGCCGCGTGCCTGATCGACGTGCACCTGCAGCCGGCGTTCCGCATGGCGATGCGGCGGCGTGCGGCCAACGAACGCGGCGCGCTCAGCCGCATTCTGGCCGCGAAGCCGCAGTTGGTCGACCGGGTGCTCGACGACGTGCGGCGCGGCGGTCCGCTGAGCGCCCGGCAGATCGAGAACGACGAGGTGCGCAGCCGCACCGACTGGGGCTGGAACTGGTCCGAGGCCAAGCACGTGCTCGAATACCTGTTCGACTCCGGACGAGTGTCGGTGGCGGGTCGTAACGGGGCCTTCGAACGGCTGTACGACCTGACCGAACGGGTGCTGCCCGCCGAGATACTGGCCCGTCCCGACCCCAGCGACGCGGCCTCGTACGACACGCTGGTGCAGCGCTCCGTACAGGCACTGGGGGTGGCCGACCTCAAGGCCATTACCGACTACTTCTACCTGCGCGGCCCGGCGGTGCGCGCCTCGCTCGATCGCCTGATCGGCAACGGTGAACTCGAACCGGTGGGGGTGGCCGGTCTGCCGCAGCAGTTCTGGCTGGCGGCGGGCGCCCGCCGTCCGCGCCGGCTGCTCGGCCAGGGGCTGATCGCACCCTTCGACACCCTGGTGCACCACCGCCCGCGGGTGCTGCAGTTCTTCGACGTTCATTACCGCATCGGCATCTACACCCCGCCCGCTCAGCGTGAGCACGGCTACTACGTGTACCTGTTTCTGGCCGATGACGAGATCGTGGCGCGGGTCGACCTGAAGGCCGATCGGGCCCTCGGGGTGCTGCTGGTCCAGTCCGCGTGGCTGGAGCAGCACGCCGCCCACCGTCCCGGCGAGGTGGCGAGCAGATTGCTGGCCGAACTGCGGCTGATGGCTGACTGGCTGGGCCTGGCGTCCGTCCTGGTGCAACCGCGCGGCACTCTGAGCGCAGCCCTCGCTGTCGCGACGCGCGCACCGTGAGCGAGGTCGTGCCGCCACCGGCGCAATCCTGGCCGCAGCCAAACCGAGCGCCGTGACCGATCCGGCTAGTATGGCCGCGAATGTCATCAACCAGAAAGTGTTGAAACCACCGTGGGTGTTCTGGACAAGCTGCTCAACATGGGCGACGGGCGCAAGCTCAAGGAGTTGCGCAAGGTCGCCGCACAGGTCGCCATGATCGAGCCCGACTACGAGGCGATGACCGACGAGGAGTTGCGCGGCCAGACCGACGAGTTTCGCAAGCGTCTCGACGAGGGCGAGTCGATCGATGCGATCCTTCCCGAGGCGTTCGCCACCGTGCGCGAGGCCACGAAACGCGTGCTCGGCAAGCGTCCCTACGACGTGCAGGTGATGGGCGGCGTCGCACTGCACCGGGCCAACATCGCCGAGATGAAGACCGGTGAGGGCAAGACCATCGTCGCGCTGATGCCGAGTTACCTGAACGCGCTGAGCGGCAAGGGTGTGCACATCGTCACGGTCAACGACTACCTGGCCCGCTACCAGTCCGAGCAGATGGGCCGCGTGCATCACTTTCTGGGGCTCACCGTTGGGGTGATCCTGGCTCAGATGACGCCGGCCGAGCGGCGCAAGCAGTACGAGGCCGACATCACCTACGGCACCAACAACGAGTTCGGCTTCGACTACCTGCGCGACAACATGGCGCTCAGCCTCGACGACTGCGTCCAGCGCGGCCATCACTACGCGATCGTCGACGAGGTCGACTCGATCCTGGTGGACGAGGCACGTACCCCGCTGATCATCTCGGGCCCCGCCGAAGACAACCACGACTGGTACCCCGAGTTCGCCAAGATCGCCACCAAACTGGTGCGCGACACCCACTACGAGGTGGACGAGAAGAAGCGCACCGTGTCGATCCTCGAGGGGGGTATCACCGAGGTCGAGAACCGGCTGGGCATCGAGAACCTGTACGAAAGCGCCAACACGCCGCTGATCAGCTACCTGAACAACGCCATCAAGGCCAAGGAACTGTTCAAGCGCGACAAGGACTACGTGATCATGGACGGCGAGGTGCTGATCGTCGACGAGCACACCGGCCGCACCCTGATCGGACGCCGCTACAACGAGGGCCTGCACCAGGCGCTCGAGGCCAAAGAGGGCGTCGAGATCAAGGACGAGTACCAGACCCTCGCCACGATCACCCTGCAGAACTACTTCCGCATGTACGACAAGCTCGCGGGCATGACCGGCACGGCCAAGACCGAAGAGAGCGAGTTCCAGAAGATCTACGGCCTGGGTGTGCTGCCGATCGAGACCAACAAGCCGATGATCCGCATCGACGAGAAGGACCTGATCTACCGCACCGAAGAGGCCAAGTTCGCCGCCGTCGTCGACGACGTCGCCGAGCGCCACGAGAAGGGCCAACCGATCCTGATCGGTACGGCGTCGGTGGCCAAGAGCGAACTGCTCAGCCGGGCGCTCAAGAAGGCCGGCGTGAAGCATGAGGTGCTGAACGCCAAGAACCACGAGCATGAGGCGGCGATCATCGCTCTGGCGGGCCGCAAGGCGGCGGTGACGGTGGCGACCAACATGGCCGGTCGCGGCACCGACATCATTCTGGGTGGCAACCCCGAGTTTCTGGCCGACGCGGTCTTGCGCAACAAGGGCCTCGACCCGGTGGAGTCCACCGACGAGTACGAGGCGGCCTGGCCGCAGGTCCTCAAAGAGATCGAAGAGCAGGTGGCCGCCGAACACGACGAGGTGGTCGAACTGGGCGGCCTGTACGTGATCGGTTCCGAGCGGCACGAGTCGCGCCGCATCGACAACCAGTTGCGTGGACGCTCCGGTCGTCAGGGCGACCCGGGCGAGAGCCGGTTCTACCTGAGCCTTCAGGACGACCTGATGCGACTGTTCAAGTCCGACATCATCAACTGGGTGATGCAGGCGCTCAAGGTGCCCGACGACGTCCCGATCGAGAACAAGCGTGTGAGCGGGTCGATCCAGCAGGCGCAAGAGCAGGTCGAGGCGCAGAACTTCGAGATGCGCAAGAACGTGCTCAAGTACGACGACGTGATGAACCGCCAGCGCCACGCCATCTACGGCGACCGGCGCAAGGTGCTCGAGGGTGCCGACGTCGAAACGCAGCTGCGGGGCACCGTCGATTCGGTGGTCGAGCAGTACGTGCGCGGGGCGACCGAGGGTTTCGTCGAGGACTGGGATCTCGAGCAGCTGTGGACCCAGATGAACACCCTGTACCCGGTGCGGCTCGACCGCAGCGAGTACGAGGGCGTCGAGCTGACCGCCGATGAGTTGGTGGACGACTTCAAGGCCGATGCGCAGGCCGCCTACGACCGGCGCGAAGAAGAGCTCGGCGAAGAGACCATGCGTGAACTGGAGCGGCAGGTGCTGCTGACGGTGCTCGACCGCAAGTGGCGCGAGCATCTCTACGAGATGGACTACCTACGCGAGGGCATCGGCCTGCGGGCGATGGCCCAGCGCGACCCGCTGGTCGAGTACCAGCGCGAGGGTGGCGCCATGTTCAACTCCATGATGGAGGCGTTCATGGAAGAGGTGGTCGGCTTCTTGTTCAACCTCGAGGTCAAGGTGCAACAGCCCGTCGGCCTGGTGCCGGACGCCTCCGGCAAGGCGGTGCCGATGTCGGCCGAGGTACTCGACGAGATGATCGCCTCCGGGCCCGATGCCGATTCGGTGGGCAGCCTGCTCGCCGACGTGCAGCCCTCCGAGCCCGAGGCGGACGCGCCCGCGGCCGCGGCGGCGCAGGCGAAGGCGCGTCCGGTAGTGAAGGCCAAGGGGCTGGGTGCGCGCCGGCAGGGCTCGGTGAGCTACTCGGCACCGTCCGAGTCGGGCGAGGCGGTCAAGACCGGCGAGGTCGCGGACGATCCGTACGCGGGCGTGGGCCGCAACGCGCCTTGCCCGTGCGGGTCGGGTAAGAAGTTCAAGATGTGCCACGGACGCCGCTGACGGCTTCACCACTCGTCATCCCGGCGAACGCATCGTCGTCCCGGCCGGCGCACCGGACGTCCGATCGGGTGTCGACAACTCAGGGTGAGAACAGCAGCAGCAGGCCGGAGCAGGTATAGCCGATCATCAGTAGCAGCATCGGCACCTGGCCGCGCACGATGCGGTCGCCCTGCAGCGCGACCAGCGAGCGGTCGTGGGCCACCAGCACCCCGAGCAGGTGTGCCAGCACGATCAGGGCGAGTTGTAGCACGGCGACGACGTCGGGGTAGTCGAAGATGCCGGTGTTCACGCCCAGTTCGGCGGTGCCGAACACGTTCCAGCCGCGCCCCAGCGGGTCGGAAGCCAGAATCGCCGTCCGCTGGCCTTCGAGTACCAGCAGGCTCAGGTAGTGGGCGAGGTTGTAGCCGACCACGATGGGCACCAGGCTGACGGCCAGCCGGTCCGTCCAGCCGCGCGCCGTGCCGTACGCGGCCAGCGCGAAGCTACCGGCGACCAGCGCGGTCATGCCCAGCAGGCCCATGGTGCCCCACAGCTCGCGCGGCAGGGTCGAACTCTGTACCCAGCCGACCCAGACGCTGGTGTTGGTGAAGCTGTCGAAGGCGGTGATGCCCAGCAGTGTCGCGGTGACCGCTGCGGCACCGCGCGGTACCCGGGCTGTACAGCAGTGGCGCAGCGGATTGACCAGATGGATCGTGTCGCCGATCCGCTGCCAGGGCGACAGCGTGGCGATGCGCTCGGCGAACACCTCGAAGGGGTCGGCGGCGGCGACCCAGCGTGGCCCGACGAGCAGCGCACCGCCCACAACGGCCACGAACCACAGCACCGCCCACCAGCGCACCACGGTCAGGGTGTTGTTGTCCGGTTGCACGAGTTCGAGCCAGGCGAAGCCCAG
>DAOSUG010000094.1:0-7076 GCA_035378545.1 Micropruina sp.
TCATGCTGACCGCCTTCTCGCAGCGCGAACTGGTCGAGCGGGCCCGTGAGGCCGGTGCCATGGCCTACGTGGTCAAGCCCTTCGACGCCTCGGACGTGGTGCCTGCGATCGAGGTGGCGATGGCCCGTTACGCCGAGATCCGTGCGGTCGAAGAAGAGGTCGAAGACCTGCAGGAACGGTTCGAATCCCGCAAGCTGGTCGAGCAGGCCAAGGGCCTGCTGCAGGAGGGTCTCGGGCTCACCGAGCCGGAGGCGTTCCGGTGGATCCAGAAGACCGCCATGGACCTGCGCAAGTCGATGCGCGAGGTCGCCGAGGGCGTCATCGACCACGCCAAGGCGGGCAAGAAGCCCAAGCGCTGAGTCGTGGACGGCCGGTCGTCCGAGCGGCCGGATCGACGTCCTCCGGCGCCACGGGCGGGTGTCCGCGTGACGAGGGCACCTACGGTGCACGCAGCGTGCCCGAACGTGTGCGCATCGGCCGGTGCGCCTCGGCCCGGCGTGGCAGAGTGGCGCACGCGTCAGCCCTTGATACTCAGCGCAGAATCGGCCCTCATACCGGTGCGGTACCGACCACTGCGGTCGCATCGAGGTCGTCGTCGGCGTGCACTTCGGCAGCCAGGCCGGCCTCCGCGAACACGGCCGTCGCCGCCGCCACCTGCGAGCGCGCCACTTCGATGATCAACCGGCCACCGGGTGCCAGCCAGGCCGACGCGTCCGCCGCGATCCGGCGATGCACGTCCAGGCCGTCCGAGCCCCCGTCCAACGCCGCTCGCGGTTCGTGGTCGCGGGCCTCGGACGGCATCAGGGCCACGCCATGGGTGGGCACGTAGGGTGCGTTGGCCAACGCGACCGCCACCCGTCCACGCAACGAATCGGGCAGCGCGGACCACAGATCGCCCCGATGCACCGACGCCCCCGCCAGGTTGCTGCGGGCGCACACCACGGCGACCGGGTCGATGTCGCAGGCGTGCAGTTCCACACCGGGCGCCCGGAGGCGCAGCGCCGCGCCGAGTGCCCCGCTGCCGCAGCACAGGTCGATCACGACCGCGTCGGGCGGCAGTCCGTCCGCGGCCAATCGCACCAGCAGCTCTGAGCGGCGACGGGGCACGAAGACCCCTGGCCGAACCCGCACCCGCAGGCCGTCGAAGGCCGCCCATCCCAGTACCTGTTCGAGAGGTTCGCCGGCGATTCGGCGAGCCAGCAGCTCGTCCAGGGGTCCGGACGCGGCGAGCAGCAGCGCGGCCTCATCCTCGGCGTACACGCAGCCGGCGGCGCGTAGGGCCGCCACCACCTCGTCCGGGCCGCTCACCCGCGTCGGGGACGTTGCAACGCGCAGGTCACCCGGGCCGTGCACAGTCGTTGGCCCTTGTCATTGCTGAGCACCACCTCCCAGGTGCCCAGCCGGCCGCCGACGTGCAACGCGGTCGCCACCCCGTTCACCCACCCGTCCCGGGCCGCCCGGTGATGGGTGGCGTTGATGTCGACGCCGAAGATCTGACCGCCCTGGCCGACCTCGGCGTAGGCCGACAGCGAGGCGAGCGTCTCGGCAAGCACGCAGGAGGCGCCGCCGTGCCAGAAGCCGAACGGCTGAGTGTTGCCCTCGACGGGCATGCGTCCGGTCGAGCGGGTGGCGGACAGTTCGAAAAGCTCGATGCCCATCTTCGCGTCCAGCGCGCTGTAGATGCCGTCGGCCCAATCGGGAAGGCTCATGGGGGCCACGATTGCATACTTGCCGAGCGCTGCGGGACACCCGGGCCGGGCCGTAGAGCCGAGCAGGACCAGCGTCGGACGACCCGGCGCCTCCAGCCGACGCGACGAGTGGTGGCACGGGGTCTGTGCCGGTCGTCGCCGGCTGGCGGGGCATCGTCGAGCCCGTCCGCAATGGTGCCGGCGACAACGTGGACGAGCAGCGGTCAGTTCTTGTCGGCGGCCTCCGCTACCCTGCGTTGGGTGAGTGACGAGTCGGGCACGCTGCTGCTGATCGATGGCCATTCGGTGGCCTACCGGGCGTTCTTCGCCCTGCCCGTCGAGAACTTCTCCACCACTACGGGCCAGCACACCAACGCGGTCTACGGGTTCACGTCCATGCTGATCAACGTGCTGCGTGACGAGCAGCCCACCCACCTCGCAGTCGCGTTCGACGTGTCGCGGCAGACGTTTCGCAAGCAGCTCTACAGCGAGTACAAGGCCAACCGCTCCAAGTCGCCCGACGAGTTCACCGGCCAGGTCGCCTTGATCAAAGAGGTGCTGAACGCGCTCAACGTCACGCACGTCGAACTGGACGGGTTCGAGGCCGACGACATCATCGCCACCCTCGCCAAGCAGGCCGAGGCGCAGGGGCTCAAGGTGCTGATCTGCACCGGCGACCGCGACACCCTGCAGTTGGTCACCGACAACGTCACCGTGCTGTACCCGCGCAAGGGCGTCTCCGACCTGGCGCGCATGACACCCGAGTCGGTGATGGAGAAGTACTTCGTGCCGCCGGCCCAGTACCCCGAACTGGCGGCGCTGGTCGGTGAGACCTCCGACAACCTGCCGGGCGTGCCCGGGGTCGGCCCCAAGACCGCGGCCAAGTGGATCGCCAGCTACGACGGCCTCGAGAACGTGGTGCGCCGCGCGGCCGAGATTCCGGGCAAGGCGGGGGAGTCGTTCCGGGCCCATCTCGACGACGTGGTCCGCAATCGTGAGTTGAACGCGCTGGTCGGTGATCTTGAGCTGCCGGTCCGTATTGATCAGCTCGAACGCCTTGACTGGAACCGTGAAGCGGTGCACACCGTCTTCGACGGGTTGGAGTTCCGGGTCTTGCGCGATCGGTTGATGGAAACCCTGCCCGCCGAACAGACCGCTCCCACCGGTGGTTTCGAGGTGGTCGGCGACGTGCTCGAACCCGGCGGCCTCAGCGATTGGCTGACCACCCACGGGCAGGGCGACCTCACCGGTCTCGACGTGACCGGTACCTGGCGGGCGGGCGCGGGCGACGTCACCGGCCTGGCCCTGGCTGCGGCCGATGGTGCCGCCTGCTGGCTCGACGTCACCGAGCTGACTCCCGACGACGACCACGCACTGGCCGTCTGGTTGGCCGACGAGAGCGCCAGAAAGGCCCTGCATGACGCCAAGGGGCCGCTGCTGGCGATCTGGTCGCGCGGGTGGCAACTGAACGGGCTGGCCAGCGACACTCAACTGGCCGCCTACCTGCTTCGCCCCGACCAGCGCATCTACGACCTGGGCGACCTGACCGCCCGGCACCTCAAACGCGAGTTGAGCGCCGAGGCGCCCACGGCGCAGCCGTCCGACCAGTTGGCCTTCGATTTCGACGACCCGAACGAGGGACAGGACTCGATGATCCGGGCACGAGCCGTGATCGATCTGGCCATCGCCCTCGAAAGCGAACTGGACGAGCGCGGTGAGCGCACGCTGCTCGCCGACGTCGAGTTGCCGCTGCTGCGCACCCTGGCGGTGATGGAACGCGATGGCATCGCGGTCGACGCGGACTACCTGGGGCAGTTGCACAGCGACTTCGACTCGGCCGTCCGCAACGCCGAGGCCGACGCCTACGCCGTGCTGGGCCGGCCGATCAACCTCGGCTCGCCCAAGCAGCTCCAAGAAGTGTTGTTCGACGAGTTGGGCATGCCCAAGACCCGGCGCACCAAAACCGGCTACACCACCGACGCCGAGTCGTTGGAGGGTCTGTTCGTCAAGACCGAGCACCCGTTTCTGGCCCACCTGCTGCGGCACCGCGACCAGATCCGGCTGCGGCAGACCGTCGAGGGCCTACAGAAGTCGATCGCGGACGACGGCCGTGTGCACACCACCTACATTCAGACCATCGCCGCCACCGGGCGACTCAGTTCGACCGACCCGAACCTGCAGAACATTCCGATCCGCACCGAGGAGGGCCGGCGCATTCGGCGGGCGTTCGTGGTGGGTGACGGGTACGACACGCTGTTGACGGCCGACTACAGCCAGATCGAGATGCGCATCATGGCGCACGCCTCCGAAGACGCAGGCCTGATCGAGGCGTTCCATTCGGGTGAGGACTTTCACACCGTGATGGCGGCCCGGGTGTTCGGCGTGGCGCCCGAGGCGGTCGATACCCGCATGCGCGCCCGGATCAAGGCGATGAACTACGGGTTGGCGTACGGGCTGAGCGCGTACGGGTTGTCGCAGCAGCTCAAGATCGAGGTTTCCGAGGCCAAAGGCCTGATGGATGAGTACTTCGAACGGTTCGGCAACGTGCGCGACTACCTGCGCGAGATCGTCCGTACCGCCGGCAAGACGGGCTACACCGAAACACTGCTCGGTCGCCGCCGGTACCTGCCCGACCTCACGTCGTCCAACCGGCAACGCCGCGAGATGGCCGAGCGCATGGCGCTGAACGCCCCCATCCAGGGCTCGGCCGCCGACATCATCAAGGTAGCCATGCTCGACGTCGAGGCTGCGCTGGCCCAGCAGGGGCTGGCCTCGCGCATGCTGCTGCAGGTGCACGACGAACTGGTCTTCGAGGTCGCATCCGGTGAGGCCGAGGTGCTGGAAGCCCTGGTCAGAGACAAGATGGGCCACGCCGTCGACCTGTCCGTGCCGCTGGAGGTGTCCGTCGGCACCGGACGGTCGTGGCACGAGGCCGCCCACTGAGCTGAGCGTGGGTCGGGACCGCTGCTGGTCGCGTGCCTCGTCAGTCTTGGGTGGTTGCGTTTGGTTGGGTTTGTTGCCGCGGGGCTGGAGTGGTCGTTCGCGACTGTCGGTTGCGGCAGTACCGACTTCGTCGTCCCTGCCGCAAGTGCTTCGTAGTGTCGCTTCACGATCACTCCAGCCCCGCTTCGGGTGACGCCACCGCTGGTCGAGGTTGCCGGGACCGCGCCGGTCGAGCTTGTCGAGACTCTCGTCCGCGGGGCCACGTCATTGCGCGGTCGAGGGTTGGTTGCACGGGTTCGTCCGCGCGCAATGAGCGCCAAGCCGCGCAACGTCATCAGGGACGGTCGGTGGGAACCCCGTGGCTTCTGCGACATTGCCTTCGATACGTGACGTTGCCCGCGTTGCGCCGCAGGCAACGTCACCGAAGGCAACGTCACCGCAGGCAACGTCACCTAACGCAGGCAACGTCACCGCAGGCAACGTCACCTAACGCAGGCAACGTCACCGCCGTCCACTGACCACCAACACAGCCCCGACCAACAGCCCGGTGAACGGAGTTGAGAACCGTCCCCAACTCGATTCACCCAACACGGCCGTCCAACAACTGCCGCGTCAGCGAATGGTCGCCAGCACCTCGCTGCGCTCCTCGTCGTTCTCGGTCCAGGTACCGGTGAGCATGCCCAGCGGGATCGCCGTCTGAATATGCTTGCCGTCGAGTACCCGAACCAGGCGGGCCGCCTCCATCGCCGCATTCGACACACTGGTGATGCCGCTGCCGACCACGGTCATGGTCTTCTCGCCCCGCGACAGGTCGGCCTCGGTGTCGGCCTCGTGAATGACGCGAATCAACTCGGCCACGTAGACCGGGTCGCCGGTGGCGTCATAGACCCAGCGCTTGCCCAGCGCCGAATGGTCGACGGTGCCGACCAGGTAGGCGTCGGCATCGTCCAGCGGCTCGGCCCGGTAGGTGAGCGGAACCTGGTAGAGCACGTCGCCGGAGCGCACCAGCAGGGTTTCGATGCCGACCTCGCCGTCGGGATCGACGAACCGGAAGGCGGCGACCCGCTGCAGATCGGAGGCGTCGCCCGTGAACCACGACTGGCTCGGCAGCCACTGCGCCAGCAGCTCGATTTTGCCGGGGTTCAACTCCGCCTCGTAGATCTTTGCTGTGCCGCTCATCTTGAATCCTCCTGGGTATGACGCCGAGTGTGCGTCACCACGCTAGTACGGACGGGGCGGCACACGGTCCGGAACCGAGCATCCAGCCTGCGGCGACGCCTGCTCAGGCGCGGGCCATCCGAATGGTGAGATCATTGGAGATGGATTTGACCCGGCGGATGCAGGCGGTCAAACTCCTACCAGTCCTCTAGGGAATGTTTGTTATTGCCCCGATCTGACAAGAAGGTCCTCGGCCGCCACCGGTGGCCGACGACTCCGGCACCGTCCGGGCCATCGACAGGAGTTGTTTCACCATGACGCACTCACGCAGAGCCGTTCTCACCGCACTGACGGCAACCGTTGCCCTGGCGATGACCGGCTGCGCCGGTGGTGGTGCCAGTGATGTCGCGGGCTCCACCGCGTCCGCTCCGGCGGGTGGAGGCACGGTGCTGAACCTCTATGCCTACGCCGTGCCCAAGGTCGGTTTCGACAAGGTCATTCCGGCGTTCAACGCCACCCCGGCCGGCGCCGGGGTGCAGTTCCAGCAGTCCTACGGGGCCTCCGGCGACCAGTCGCGCAAGGTCGCCGCGGGGGCCGAGGCCGACATCGTGAACTTCTCGGTCACCCCGGACGTGACCAGGCTCGTCGACGCCGGCCTGGTGGACGCCAGTTGGGACGCCGGTGAGCACAAGGGCATTCCGTTCGGCTCGGTGGTCACGATCGTGACCCGCAAGGGCAACCCGAAGGGCATCAAGGACTGGGACGACCTGCTGAAGCCGGGCGTCGAGGTGGTCACCCCCAACCCGTTCTCGTCGGGTTCGGCCAAGTGGAACCTGCTGGCCCCCTACGCCGCCAAGAGTGATGGCGGCAAGAACCCGCAGGCCGGCCTCGACTACCTCGACAAGTTGATCACCGATCACGTGAAGGTGCAGCCCAAGTCCGGACGCGAGGCGACCGAGACCTTCCTGCAGGGCACCGGCGACGTGTTGCTGAGCTACGAGAACGAGGCGCTGTTCATCGAGAGCGAGGGTGACCCGGTCACTCACGTCACCCCGCCGACCACGTTCAAGATCGAGAACCCGGTCGCGGTGTTGAAGAACAGCAAGAACCTGCAGACCGCCGAGGCGTTCCGCGACTACCTGTACACCCCCGCGGCCCAGAAGCTGTGGGCCGAGGCGGGCTTCCGTCCGGTGGACGCAACCGTGGCTAAGGAGTTCGCCAGCAAGTTCCCCGAGCCGACCAAGCTGTGGACGATCGCCGACCTGGGTGGCTGGCCGGCCGTCGACA
>DAOSUG010000095.1:0-7060 GCA_035378545.1 Micropruina sp.
CCCGATGCCGCGCGAAGGTGACGCCGCCGAGGGTTTCGACGGTGCCGGCGACCACCGGCAGGTCGACACCCAACTCGCGGCCCAGGGCAGTGAGGGCGGGTGTCGCACCGTCGGTGATGGTGTCGAGAACCTCGACGGTGGAGCCGTCGGCGGTCGCGACGTCCGCGGTGGGGGGCAGGGCCAGCAGCAGTTCGCTGAGCCGGCTGCCGAAGCGCGGGACCACCTCGACCAACGCACCGGATTCGACCACGCGACCGTCGGTCAGTAGCGACACCGAGTCGCAGATGCGCTTGACCACGCTCATCTCGTGCGTGATCACCAGCACCGCCAGGCCCAGCCGGGCCTTGATCGCACCGATCAGGTCGAGGATCTCACCGGTGGTGGCCGGGTCGAGCGCGCTGGTCGGCTCGTCGCAGAGCAGCACGTCCGGATCCGTGGCCAGGGCGCGGGCGATGCCGACGCGTTGGCGCTGGCCGCCGGAGAGTTGCGCCGGAAACGCCTCACCGGTCGCGGCCAGACCGACCAGCCCGAGCAACTCCTGGGCCTTGGCGGTGCGTTCGGCGCGTCCGACCCCGGCGAGTTCGAGGGGGTAGGCGACATTGGCGGCGATGGTGCGCGAGTCGAAGAGGTTGGCATTCTGGAACACCAGTCCGAGGCGGCGCCGGGCCCTCCGCAACTCGCTGGCGTGCACCGAGGTGAGATCTGCACCGTTGATCGCGACGGTGCCGGACGTGGGGCGATCGAGCATCGCGATGCAGCGCACCAGGGTGGATTTGCCGGCTCCGGACTGCCCGATCACACCGTGCACGGAGTCGTCCGGAACGGTCAGGGTGACGCCGTCGAGCGCGCGGATCTCGCGGTTGGGTTGTCGGTAGACCTTCTTCAGGTCGGTGACTTCGATCACGGTTCTGCCATCTGTCAGGGGTTTGGGCTTGGGTCTGGCGACAGACAGCGGCGCCGGACGAAGCGTCCGGGTCACAGAGAGCGGAATCGGGCCTGATCAGGCCGAAGTTGCGCTGTCGCAGCCAGGGTTCAGCGACAACACATTCGCGCGCACATCATCGTCGGCGCTGCCAGGAGCGGCCGGACGGATGGGCTTGCGGTGATGAACACGCGCTCAGTCTGCCAAGCACCGGTCCGGCAAGGCAAATCGTAGTACCAATGACGGCCTGGGCGAACTGAACGGAGTTAGGAACCGTCCCCCCAACTCCCGTTCGGTCCGCACAGGTGGGAACCGTCGCTCCCTTTGGTCACTCGCCCACCCGAACGAACCACTGGCACGAGGGGTGCCGCCTGAAAAGCCTGCACCAGTGGCAGACCTCGCGGCGCGCGCAGGCACGACCCCCTGCACTGGTGCAGGGATTTCAGGCGGTTCCCTTGGCGACCGTGCCAAAAGCTCTGCTGACGAACGCGACGCAGACCGTCGGCGAGCGCGTCGAGCAGGGCTGGACGGTTGGCAGGGGCTGGGCTACCGCGCGGATCGCGATCAGGCGGGCGAGCCCTCCACCTCGACGATCGCGCGCTGGGGCACGTGGGCGACCACGTGCCCGCGGCGCAGCAACAGCACCGTCAGCGTGCCCAGCGCGAGCACGGCGGCGGGCATCAGCAGCGACTGCGCCATCGCCGCACTGAACCCGTCCACCACCGCGGCGGGCAGCTGACCCGAGCCGAAGCCGGCGCTGGACGATGCCCCCGGCAGGTTTGCCTCCAGCCGGGACTGCATCAGCGCGGCGATCGCCGCCGAGCCGATCACCGAGCCCATGGTGCGGGTGGTGTTGTAGATGCCCGAGCCGGCACCCGCCTGCCGGGGCGGCAGGTTGCGGGTGGCCGTGGTGGCCAGCGGTCCCCACATGCCGGCGCTGCCGATGCCGATCACGGCCGCCGGCAGCAGAAACTGCCACAGGGGGGTGTCGGCCCGCATCAGCGAGGCGTACCAGAACTGTCCGCCGGCCACCATCAGCAGGCCGGGCACCAGCAGGTAGCGGGGATCGGTGCGGTCGAGGATGTTGCCGGCGATCGGCGAGAGAACGCCTGAGAGCACCGCGGTCGGAATGGTGAGCAGCGCAGCGTCGGTCGGGGTGAGCCCGCGAGCCAACTGCAGAAAGAACATCATCGGCAGTGACATGGCCGTGACCGCGAAGCCCACCGTGACGATGGCGAGGTTCGACACCGAGAAGTTGCGGTCGCGGAACAGTTCCAGCGGAATCAGCGGCTCGGACGTGGTGCGCGACTGCTGCCACACGAACACCGCGAGCAGCGCCACGCCGGCGATGATCATCGACCACACTGACACCGGGCCCCAGATCGTGCCCCATGCGTAGTTCTCACCCTCTTGCAGGCCGAAGACCAGCAGGAACAGTCCCGCCGCGCTCAGTACGACGCCGAGCAGGTCGAAGCGATGCGGATGGGTCTCGAGCCGCGGCACCAGAAGCCAGGCCAGCACGAAGCCGACCACGCCGACGGGCAGGTTGACGAAGAAGATGGCCTCCCAGCCGAAGGCGTCCACCAGGAGGCCACCGGCGATCGGGCCGACCAGCGTGGCGACCCCGGCCGTTGCGCCCCACAGGCCCATCGCCGCGCCCCGGTGGTTGGGCGGAAATGTGCGGGTGATCAGCGCCATGGTCTGGGGCGTCATCAAAGCGGCGCCCAGACCCTGCGCGGCACGCATCGCGACGAGCATGCTCAGCGAGGTCGAGAGCCCGCAGCCGAGCGAGGCCAGGGTGAACACGGCTAGGCCGGTCAGGTACACGCGCTTGGGGCCGAACGCGTCGCCGAGTCGTCCGGCGATCAACAGCGGAACGGCGTAGGCGAGCAGGTAGGCGCTGGTCACCCACACCACGTTGTCGAGGTTGTTGGTGGTGGGGTCGAGGGCGGCTTTGATCGCCGGGTTGGCCACGGACACGATCGTGGTGTCGACCAGGAGCATGAAGAACCCGATGATCAACGCCCAGAGCGCGGGCCAGGGATTGCGTGCTGCGTCGTTGTCGCTCATGCGTGAGCTGCCTCTCGTTCGTTGGTGTAGCGGCTGGACGGGCGGCCCGTGGGGTCCTGCCCCCACGCGAAGTTGCGCGCCTCCAGCCGTTGGATCAGGGTGTCGAGCCAGCGCAGGTCGGCCTCCAGCAGGGCCTCCTCGCGTTCGATCTCGACCAGGTACTGCGGGGCAACCGCGAGATCGCTGGCCTTGCGTAGCCCGTCGCGATGGTAGGTGTACCGCTCGCTCAGCGCGCGTCGCCGCTGCTCGAGCAGTTCGAGCACTTCGGAGCGCTCGAGGTTGTGCGACTCGGCCAGCGCGATGCGGAACTGGTCGGGACGATCGACCCGCGGCAGTTCGCGGCGCACCCACTCGGGCACGATGGCGCGTCCGGCCTCGGTGAGGGAGTAGGTGGTGCGTTCGGGACGGTTGCCGTGCCGGTCGACGCCCTGCTCGGCCAGCAGGCCGAGCTTCTGCAGCCGGGCGACCGTGTGGTACAGGGTGCCGTTGGTGATCGGGGCCAGCCGGTCGTCGTGGCGTTGGCGCATCAGCCGGATCATCTCGTAGGGGTGCATGTCGCCCTCACGGAGCAGGGCCAGCACCATGACACCCAGAGGTGTGAGGCGGTCGGCGCAGTCGGCGGTCATTGGTTCGTCCGTAATGTTCGGTGCTGATTAGTCCGGATGGACTATACGTCGAAGTTGATGATTGAACAACACCCGTGGATGACGGCGACGCCGCTGGTCGTGACCCCCCGTCATTCCGGCGCATGCCGGGGTCTCTGCGTGCGGCGAGATCCCGGGGCAAGCCCGGGATGACTATTGCGGCCGGACAGCCCGGGGTTATGGCTGCGCCGCTGGGCTTGACCCCTCGTCATTTCGGCGCAGGCCGGGGTCTCTGCGTGCGGCGAGATCCCGGGGCAAGCCCGGGATGACGAAGCCGCCGCTGGTTGTGACGAAGCCGCCGCTGGTCGTGACGAAGCCGCCGCTGGTTGTGACGAAGCCGCCGCCGGCTCAGTGCGCCGAGGCCGAGCCCAGTACGTCCAGGCCCAACTCGCGAGCCAGAAAGCGGGCGACCAGTTGGCCGCGGACGCTGTTGCCCTCGTTGTCGAGAGGTGGCGAGAACACGCCGAGGGCGCCCTTGCCGGGCGAGATGGCCACCACCCCGCCGCTGATGCCGCTCTTGCCGGGCATGCCCACGTCGAGCAGCCAGTCGCCCGAGCTCTCGTACATGCCGGCGATGCTCATCACCGCCAGGGACGCCCGGGCCACCACCTGGCTGACCACCCGTTCACCGCTGATCGGGTGCACGCCCCCGTCGGCGAGCGTCGCGCCCATGATGGCGAGATCCTGCGCGGACACCTCGAGGCAGCACTGCCGGGTGTACAGGTCGACGGCATCGAGGGGGTCGCCGATCAGGGCGCCGGCGCCGCCGAGCAGCATCGCCAGCGCGCGGTTTTGAAAGTTGGTGGCGCGTGCCGAGGCCAGCGTGGCCTCGTCCATACCCAACGGACGCCCCGCGAAGCGCGAGAGCCCCTCGTGCAACGCCGCCCAGCGCTCGTCGAGGGTCGCGCCGGGGATCGCGCTGGTGGTCGCGATCGCGCCGGCGTTCACCATCGGATTCGTGCGGCCGTCGGACGTACGCTCCACCGCCTGCGCGGAGTTGAACGGCAGCCCGGTGGCGTTCACCCCGACCAGTCGGCGCACCGCATCGATGCCCAGCGCCTCGCACGCGAGGGCGAAGACGAACGGCTTGGTGACGCTCATCAGGGTGAATCTGGCCTCGACGTCGCCGACGGAGCGCACCGCGCCGCTGACGCCGGCCAGGCAGATGCCGAATGCGGCCGGGTCGGCCGTCGCCAGGGCGGGGTAGACCCGTGACAGCGCGCCTTCCTCGACATTGGCGAAGCGCCGGTATGCCTCGTGCACCAGGGTGTCCACGGTGGCGAGGTCGGGCAGCGTTCCGGTTGAGACGAATCGGTGCGCCTGCTCATGGTCCGGCAGTGGGTGCGAAGGCAGGTACATGGTCAGTCCCGGGCGTTGCGGGGTTGGTAGGCGGTCAGCGCGCGGCTCGCCACGCGCACGTGCAGCCGGTCGGACGACTCGCCCAGTTCACCGTCGCGGGCGATCCGCACCGGACCGTCCGGCAACTCGATGGTGACCTCGGACACGGCGCGCTCGCTGTAGCGCCTGTCGTGCTCCAACTGCCCGGTGAGTACGGCGAACAGCACGCTGAGCCGGGCCAGCCGGCTGGAGGTGTCGAGCATGCGCAGGTCGATCAGGCCGTCGTCCAGGTCGTCGCGCAGTAGCGGGGCGAAGCCGCGCGGCCGGTAGCGTCCGTTGCCGAGAAAGAACAGGCTGACGCGCTTCTCGACCCCGTCGATGCGCACGAGAAGCGATTTGCGCCGGCGCAGGGTGCGCACCCCGGCGAGCAGCGCGGCCAGCGGCTTGCCGATGCGGTGTTCGTAGCGTTCCCGGATCGACACGAAGTCGGTGTAGGCGCCCACGCTGGCCGTGTTCAGAAAGAGCGTGTCGTTGACGTAGCCGACATCGACCTTGGTCACGGTGCCCTCGCGCACCGCGGCGATCGCCGCCTTGAGCGGATACACCCGAAGGTCCTTGGCGAAGTGATTGAAGGTACCGGCGGGAAACACCGCGAGCGGCGTACCGGCGTCGATGGCCGCCTGGGCGGCCGTCGCGACCGTACCGTCGCCGCCGGCCACCGCGAGCACCTCGGTGTGCGCGGCCGTGTGTCGCAGCACCGCGGCCACGTCGTCGTTCGGTTGCAACTCGATCACGCTCAACTCGGGCAGGGCTCGCCGCAACGGACGGATCATCGCCCCGGCCTTGCCGCTGTGCGAGTGTGGGTTGATCACCAGCGTCACGCCCTGGCCCGTTGGGCGTGGCGTCACCTGCTGGACGGCCCGTGGCCGGGCCAGCCGGTCGGGCGCGGTGGCCGGGGGTACGAGGCGTCCGATCACGGCGGCCACCGTGGTGCCCAGCAGCAGGCCGGCGGCCACGTCCGAGGGGTAGTGGGCGCCGGTCGCGACCCGCGAGAAGCCGACCGCCCCGGCCAGTGCCTTCAGCGGCACCCCCAGCAGCGGCGCCTCCTGGCCCATCGCCGTGGCGAAGGCGGCCGCACTGGCCGAATGCCCGCTCGGAAACGAGGTGGACGACGGAATCCGCCGCGACAACCGAGCCAGCGGCACGCCCGCGATGCTGGGCCGGGGCCGCCGGTGCAGCCGCTTCGAGACCTGGTTGGCGATCAGGCTGGTGATGCCCAGCGTCACCAGCCCTCGGACGGCGCCGCGCCGGGCATGCCGGCTGCCGGAGAGGCCGCACAGGGCGGCGATGCCGATCCACAGCACCGAGCGGTCGGCCACTTTGGTGAGCCGGGGCATCACCGCGTCCAACATCGGACTGTGGGTGTCGGCGACGGCCTCGAAAAGCGCGGCGTCCAGGGCACCCACCTGCTTGCGTACCGAGGTCCAACTCCTCGTGGACGATGCGTCTGCGCGAGTCACCCGGCTCATGGTAGGTGGACCGGCGCGCCCGGTCCCCAGGGAATACCCAGGAAGAACCAGAGCAGGTACAGCGCCGTCCACGAGATCAGCACCCACATGGTGTAGGGCACCATCAACGCGATGATCGTGCCGATGCCCGCGTCCTTCTTGTACCGCTGGGCCACGGTGACCATGAACGGCAGGTACACCATCAGCGGGGTGAGCACGTTCATCGGCGAATCACCGACCCGGTAGGCGGCCAGCAGGGTCTGGGGCGCGACGCCGAGGGAGGCGAAGATCGGAATGAAGACGGGTGCGAAGATCACCCATTTGGGCACCAGGCCGGGCAGGATCACGTCGAGAATCACGATCACGATGATGAACGCGATCAGCAGCACCCAGGCCGGCACGCTGGCCTGTTGCAGCAACTCCGCTGCCGAGACGGCGGCGACGGTGGGCAGGTTCGTCCAGTTGAACAGGGCGATGAACTGGGCGATCATCAGGAACATCAGCAGCAGCCCGCCGAGGCTGCCGAACGTCTTGGCGATCGCGGTCACCGCCTCGTTGCCGCCCTGGAGCGTGCCGGC
>DAOSUG010000096.1:0-7054 GCA_035378545.1 Micropruina sp.
CGCTACGAGTGGGCCCGCACCCGGGTGCACGGCATCAACTACCCCGACGCGGTGTACTGGCTGATGGCTCGCCGGAGCCTGGCGGATCCGACCGACCTGGCCTACTACCTGTGCCACGCGCCGGCCCGGGCCAGCCTGGCCGACCTGGTCAAAGTGGCCGGAATCCGTTGGACCATCGAGGAAACCTTCCAGACCGCGAAAGGCCAGACCGGGCTGGACCACTACCAGGTCCGGCAGTACACCGGCTGGTACCGGCACATCACCTTGTCCATGCTCGCCCACGCCTACCTGACCGTGACCCGGTCAAAAAGGGGGGCCCACCAAACGGCACCGACGGCCTGGTCGACCTCAGCACCCCCGAGATCCGGCGACTCCTCAACCACCTGATCTGGACCGGACAGCCCGACCAAGACCACGTCCTACGCCGGTCACGATGGCGCCGACGCCACCAACACCGAGCCCGCCAATGCCACTACCGCACCCGCGGACACCTTCCATAAGTGCGACTGTAGTACTAGGCGGCGGTCGCGGCGGGCCGGTCACAGCTGCAGCCGGCTCCGCAGCCCACCGGCCGGCGGCGACGGCGTGCGGTGACCCAGAACAGGCCCGCGGCGGCCGCGGCGAGGACGAGCGCGATCGTGGGCATCCACCGACCCAGGGTGATCCAGGTGGCACCGCCGATCACTCCGGCGGTCAGCAGGACCGGGATCAGACAGCAGGCCAGGCAAGCGAGTCCGGCGATGCCGGCCAGCGCCCTCGATATCGCGGATCCGGAGGTCGCCCGTGGGTGATCGTCGGGCGGCGGCATCAGACTGGCTCCGGGCGGGTGGTGGTCAGCTCGGTGAACGGCAGCGGGCAGCAGGAGCTGCCGGCGCAGGTGACGAGGTCGTCGCAGCCGGCGTCGAGGGCCTGGACCAGGGATTCGCGGATGACGGTCAGGTCCGCGATCTTCCGGTCGATCTCGGCGACCTTGGCCGCCGCCCTGGCCTGCAGGCCGGCGTCACGGCGGCCGTGATGGTGGCTGCCGGTTTCCAGGAGCTCGGCGACCTCGCTGAGGGAGAACCCCAGCCGCTGCGCCGTTTTGATGACCCGGAGCAGGGTGATCGCCTGGTCCGGATAGATCCGGTGCCCGCCCAGGGTGCGGTCCGGTTCGTCGAGCAGACCGCGACGTTCGTAGTACCGCAGGGTCTGCAGGTTCACCCCGGCAGCGGCCGCGACCTGCCCGGCACGCAGTCCCGCGCTCACCGGGCTACCCCGCGGGCCCGGCCGACCAGGGCGTCCAGGACCTCGATCTGTGCGGTGGGGGTGCGGATCTGCAGGGTCAGGTGCCCACCGGTCGCGGTGAGGGTGAATTCGAAGAACGAGCAGCAGGCGGTCTCCCGCACGGCCAGGTCGGCCGCACGGCCGGCAACCGTGGGGTCCGGTCGCAGGGTCAGAATGGCGGTGTCGGCCGAGGGCTGCTGCACGTCGGTGACGTCCGCGGTGAACAGGGCGTCGAACTCGGCGAGCCGCAGGGGCTGCTGCGCGGTGGGCAGGGTGCACGCTTCCGGCACCCAGGTGGGTTCGGTCTGTGTCATGTACTCGACGGTAAGCCCGTACCTAGGTAACAGATGCAAGCCGACATCGGCGCGTTCGCTAATTTTGCTGGCGACCATGCCACGGGGACGGAAGAAACGAAGGACGTCCCAAATCGTTCGGATCTGCTCGACCGCGGCCGCGGGGCCCGGAGCAGCTGAACGTGAGCGGAGACCAGCGGCGAAACTCTGTAGCGGATTCAACGACAAGGATCTGCCGAGCGCTGACGATTTCTGCAGCATTCGGCAGTGGCCGATCGTGATCGTCCCAGTTCATTTGGACCTGGACGGCGGCCGCTTGGCCACTGAGGGGATCCCCAGGCCCTGAAGTGTCCAGACGGCGCGATCGCGCATGCTCAGCCGGGCAGCCGGATGTTGCGACCACTATCGAGTGCCTCTGTCCCAGACCTTGGCCGGCTGAAGCTGGGTAGTCCGCGAACGCTCGTTCATGAAGCGTAGATGCGGGGCCCGGCACCTCCCTTGGGTCAGGTCCCTGGTCTGAGCTTCCGCCGGGATGCGCGGCACCAGTGGACCGGTGGCCCGCCCGTCGGGGAAATCCGTCGCCGCGGGAAGCTGAGGGGAACCGAGTGTTGGGAAGCCGGTGACGGGATTCGCGTGGTTCACCGCGCGGGCCTGGAACACGATCGACCCATAGAGTGACCGGAATGACCGCCTCGCCGCCCGGGCGTAGTTCGGTCGCCGCCGCCGGGATGATCCGGCGGTCGCTGCCGCTGGCGTTCCTGACCGGCGCCGGTATCGGGATCCTCGGCGGCATGATCGGCCTGGGCGGCGCGGAGTTCCGACTGCCCCTGCTGATCGGGGTGTTCGGGTTCCTGGCCCTGCAGGCGGTGATCCTGAACAGGCGATGAGCCTGATCGTGGTCCTGACCGCGGTGCCGGCCCGGCTGGTCTCCGTCCCCTTCGGCGACCTGGCCCCGTATTGGTACGTCGTGGTCAACCTGCTGGCGGGCAGCCTGGTCGGGGCCTGGATCGGCGCGACCTGGGCCACCAGAATGCGGTCGGCCACCCTCTACAGGGTCATCGCCGTGCTCCTGGTGTTCATCGCGGCCGCGCTGGCGACCACCCACCTCGCGCAGGTCGGCACGCTGGACCTGCCACCCGTGCCGCGGACCATCCTCGGTGTCGCTGCCGGGGTCGGGATCGGCGTGGTCGCGGCGGTCATGGGCGTCGCCGGCGGCGAGCTGCTCATCCCGACCATCGTGTTGCTCTACGGCGTCGACATCAAGATCGCCGGCAGCCTGTCGCTGGTGGTCTCCCTACCGACAATGCTGGTCGCGTTCGCCCGTTACTCCCGCGACAACAGCTTCCAGGCCCTGCGCGACAACAAGGCCTTCGTCGTCGCCATGACCATCGGATCCATCGCCGGAACAATCGTCGGCGGGCTGCTGCTCGGGGCCGTCCCGACCCTGGTCCTCATTCCACTACTGGTGGTGCTGCTCCTACTGTCGGCCGTCAAGGTGTGGCGCCATACCTGAGTTCGGGGCGGCCAGATCGCCGGCGAGGTCGTGGACCCGCCGACTGATGTCGTCGCGGACCAGGCGCATCCGGTCGATCCCGTCGATGCCCCGTTCGGACGGTTCGTCGGTGTCCCAGTACTCCACGGGAGTGCCGTCGACGGACCGGACCTGAGCTTCCCGGCCCAGGACGATGACCCGGTCGGCCGCCGCGATCAGGTCGTCGGTCAGTTGCTGGGGAGTCTGGTCGGTGATGTCCACGCCGACCTCGAGCAGAACCCGCGCAGACAGGCCGTTGATCACCGCACCAGGCCGGGTTCCGGCCGAGCCGACGATGACGGCGTCGCCGGCGGCCTTGCGCATGAGACCGGCGGCCATCTGGGACTTGCCGCCGTTCTTCACGCACACGAACAGCACCGACGGATGGGCCGTGACGTCGTCGGTGGTCATGTCTGGCTGCCGGTGGGCAGGAGTTCGGTGAGCAGGGTTTGCACCCGGACGCGGATGTCGTCGCGGATGGGGCGGACGGACTCGATGCCCTGGCCGGCGGGGTCGTCGAGTTTCCAGTCCTCGTAACGTTTCCCGGGGAAGATCGGGCAGGCGTCGCCGCAGCCCATGGTGATGACCACGTCGGATGCCTGCACCGCGTCAGTGGTCTGGATCTTGGGCTGCTGGCCGGCGATATCGACGCCGACTTCCTGCATGGCCTGGACGGCGACCGGGTTGACCGGGCCCGCGGGCATCGACCCGGCCGACCGCACCTCGACCCGGCCGTCGGACAGCGCGGCTAGGAAACCGGCGGCCATCTGGGACCGGCCGGCGTTGTGCACGCACACGAACAACACGCTGGGCTTGTCGGACACCGCGGAACCTCCATCGGATCAAGATCACCGGCCGGCCGTGACTTGACCAGGCGCATAGCTCAATGATACTTGAGACAATACGCATTGAGTGAACCACGAAAAAGCGTGACCGGGCCCGGATGCTGCATGAGGAGAGATGTCGTGAATCAGTTCGTGTCCATTCCGGGGATCCAGGCCGGATCGAACCCGGAACCGACCGCCGCCGCGGCGGATTGCGCTGGCGACCGCGTGCACGACGTGATCGTCGTCGGGTCGGGTCCGGCCGGCTACACCGCCGCGATCTACCTGGCCCGGGCCGAGCTCAAGCCGCTGGTCTTCGAGGGCTACACGTACGGCGGGGCCCTGATGAACACCACCGAGGTGGAGAATTTTCCGGGCTTCCCGGCCGGGATCATGGGCCCGGAGTTGATGGCCCAGATCCGCGAACAGGCCGAGCGGTTCGGTGCCGACCTGCGCACCGTGGATGCGGAGGCCGTCGACCTGTCCGGGCCGATCAAGACGGTCACCGTGGACGGTGAGGTGCACCGCGCCCGGGCGGTCGTGCTGGCCACCGGATCGGCGGCCCGGTACATCGGCCTGCCCGACGAGCAGCGGCTGGTCGGTCGCGGCGTGTCCGCCTGCGCCACCTGCGACGGCTTCTTCTTCCGCGACCAGGACATTCTGGTCGTCGGCGGTGGCGACTCGGCCATGGAGGAGGCGACCTTCCTCACCCGATTCGCTCGGTCGGTGACGATCGTGCACCGGCGCGAGGAGTTCCGCGCGAGCGCCATCATGATCGAACGGGCCCGTCAGGACCCGAAGATCAAGTGGCTGACCAACGTCGTGGTCAGCGCCCTGCATGGCGAGACCAGCCTGACCGGGGTGACCGTCACCGACACCCGCACCGGCGAGCAGACCGAGGTGGCGGCGACCGGTTTGTTCGTCGCGATCGGCCACGACCCGCGGTCCGAACTGTTCCGCGACCAGGTGACCGTCGACCACGAGGGCTACGTCCTGGCGGGCCACCACGTGTCGGCGATCGCGAACACCGGGACCAGTGTGGAGGGCGTCTTCGCCTGCGGCGACCTGGTCGACCACACCTACCGGCAGGCGATCACCGCGGCGGGCAGCGGGTGCGCCGCCGCCCTCGACGCCCAGCACTACCTGGCCGCCCACCCGGCACCGGCCGGGGCCGAGGTGATCGGCGCCGCGCACCCGAACGACCCGATGCCCGAGACCCCGCAAGCCGCGTTCTCGGACGCACTGAAGGTCTGAGTAGTAGTCCGGGACTCTAGGCGGCCAACTTAGGGACGGCCCGCTGGTTCCACGGTCGGTGGGCTGCAAGTGCCTGTGAATACTCCCCGCGCGCAACAACTTCACCGCTCACAGGGTCAGCTGGCGACGGTGGTGGTCGTAGTGTTGGGTGCCGTAGTGGTAGACGTCCAGCACGCTCATCGTGGGTTGGAAGTAGGGGTCCCAGCGGGTCGGGAAGTGCATGGTGAGCGCGAGGGCCGTGGGTGTTTCCTCATCCAGCTTGCGGCCCAGGGCGTTGATGGTGGCGTCCATGATGGCCGCCATGCGGTGCGGGGTGAGCAGCAGCCCGCCGCCGGCGGAGCCGGCGTAGTTGATCCAGTGGAACGGCCGCTGGGCGACGTCGAGGGTGGCCGCGAATCGCCGGCTGCGTCCCAGCCGTCCCAGCGTGTGGACCAACGGCAGCAGGGTGCGCACGATGAGGTACCCGAACACCATGTGCCACAGCAGCTGTCGGTTGGTCCAACGGGTGCCGTCGGTTCGCCGGCGCAGGTCCTGCGGGGTGGCCCGGGCCACGAGGTCGTGGAAGTCGGTCTGGGCGCGTCGTAGTTCGGCCTGGATGTCGCTGCGGTTCATGGCCGGATCTCCGTTCGAGTCGGCTGTCCCAGTGTCTCGCGTGGGGTTGCATGGCGGGTCACCCGAGGGCGTCAGGGGTCGGGCCATCACGAGGATCGGGGATGACATCCGGGCAATACATTGACAAACGTCGATGTATCGACAATCCTCTATACATCGAGGAGCGTCGATGTATGGAAGGGATGGTTCCGATGGGTGCAGGGCAGCGGGTGGCGGCGGGTTCCTCGGCGGTGGGATCGGCGGTCGCGTCGGCGGGCTTGCCGGTGGTGGTGATCGGTGGTGGTCCGGTCGGGTTGGCGGCGGCCGCGAACCTGTTGGAGCGGGGGCTGGAGCCGTTGGTGTTGGAGGCCGGCGATCGGGTCGGGTCGGCGATCTCGGAGTGGGGTCACGTGTCGCTGTTCTCTCCGTGGGCCTACACCGTCGACGCCGCCTCGCGGCGGCTGTTGAACCGGACCGCCTGGCGTCAGCCGGATCCGAAGGCGTTGCCCACGGGACGCGATCTGGTGGAGCAGTATCTGGTGCCGTTGGCGGCCACGGCGGAGTTGGTCGGCCGGATCCGCACCGGTACCCGGGTGGTCGCGGTGACCCGGCAGGGGGTGGACAAGACCCGCAGCATCGGCCGGGACGGGCGGCCCTACGTGGTGCGGGTGCTGACCTCGGACGGGGTCACCGACATCGCGGCGGCCGCGGTCATCGACGCCTCCGGCACCTGGGGTCGGCCGAATCCGCTCGGCGTGGCCGGCCTGCCGGCGGACGGCGAATCCGAGGCCGCACCCTGGCTGGCCGGGCCGTTGCCGGACGTGCTGGGCCGGGACCGGGCCCGGTTCGCCGGCCGCCGGGTGCTGGTCGTCGGGATGGGGCACTCGGCCGCCAACACGCTGCTGGCGTTGGTGCGGTTGCAGCGGCAGGAACCGGCCACCCGGGTCACCTGGGCGATCCGGGCGGCGTCCCCGGCCCGGCTCTACGGGGGTCGCAAGGCCGACCAGTTGCCGGCCCGCGGCGCCCTGGGTGGCGGGGTGCGGGCGGCCGTCGAGTCCGGTGCGATCACCCTGCTGTCCGAGACCACCATCGACAGTTTCCGGCCCGGCGGGGACGGCGGCCTGCGGGTCGGCCTGACCAGCCAGGGTCGCCGCGAAGCGGTCGAGGTCGATGTGGTGGTCGGCGCGACCGGTTTCCGCCCGGACCTGGACATGCTGCGGGAGGTGCGGCTGGATCTGGATCCCGCCCTGGAGGCGCCGGCCGAGCTGGCGCCGCTGATCGACCCGAACTTCCACTCC
>DAOSUG010000097.1:0-7052 GCA_035378545.1 Micropruina sp.
CTCACACTCAAAGATAAAAAATGGGAATACAAAATATATGAGAAAGAGGATGACAAATTCATAGAAGTATTCAGCCGTATAAGTCCCAAACCACCCACAGAACAGTCCCAAAATGCTAATATGTTCACAAAACCACATAAAATCATTTATGGGACACCAGAAACCAAGGATGAAAACACCAGCCTGGTCAGCAGCACATTCATAAAACTTGAAAATATCGTACTGGAAAAGATAGAGAACACTAAACAGGCAATATTCAATAAAAAAGAAAATGAATACAGAGAACTCCAGATAATAGGGGAACAATTCTACAATAAATTTAAACAGGAAAACAGGAATGTAATCTCCTATATAGCCAGTGTCTGCAGACTAATCAGTGCCAAAGAAGAAGGAAACATCATTAAAGTCCTCCTTGCAATGATTTCCACCGCTAAAGGAGAACCCATGAACATCACCGCACCCGGCACCGCCGTCCAGGCCCCCAGCAACGCCGCCTACGCGGCGGCCCGCGCTCTCAGCGACGGGCAGGCCAAGCCGCTCGGCGCCCTCGGCGACCTCGAAACGCTGGCCGCCTGGGTGGCCTCCTGCCAGGGCGTCTGCCCGCCGCGGCAACTGGACGACGTGCGCGTGGTGGTCTTCGCCGGCGACCACGGCATCGCGACTGACGGGGTGTCGGCCTACCCGGTCGAGATCACCCCGGCGATGGTCTACGGCATCGCCGGCGGGCATGCCGGGGTGTCCGCGCTGGCGGCCGCCAACGACGTCCGGGTCTCGATCTACGACCTGGGGGTCGCCGTCGACTTTCCCGACCTGCCGGCGGAGGTCAGCAGATTCAAGGTGCGCCGCTCGTCCGGGGCGATCCACCTGACCGACGCGCTCACCACCAACGAGGTCGAGGCCGCCCTGGCCGCGGGCGACCGGATTGCCGCCGAGCAGATCGCGGACGGCGCGCAGCTGCTGATCGCCGGCGACCTCGGCATCGGCAACACCACGATCGCCGCCGCCCTGATCGCCGCGTCGCTGGGCGTGCCCGCCGCCGCGGTGACCGGACGCGGCACCGGCATCGACGACGCCACCCTGGTGCACAAGACCGCGCTGGTCGAGGCAGCGTTGGCCCGGGCGGGTGAACGCGTCGCCGATCCGGCGCAGCGGTTGGCCACGCTGGGCGCCGCCGACTTCGCCGCGGCCGCAGGGTTCATCGCCGGGGCGGCCCGACGGGGCGTCCCGGTGCTGCTGGACGGGGTGATCGCGGTCGCCGAGGCACTCGTGGCCGAAGACCTCGCCCCCGGCACGAAGGCGTGGCTGCAAGCCGGTCACCGCTCCACCGAACCGGGCCAGGCGATCGCCCTCGACCGGCTCGGGCTCAAGCCGCTGGTCGACTTCTCGATGCGCCTGGGCGAGGGCAGCGGCGCGGTGCTCGCGGTCCCGATGGTGCGCTCCGCGGTGGCCGCGCTGAACGGCATCGCGCAACTGAGCGACCTGGCCTGAACGCAGGGCCGCCAAGGCACTTCGATTGACCCGATCAAGAAGGCGCAGCACGGTGTGGGTGGCGTTGCGGCTCGCGCCGATGAAGGACGCAGACCTGGTGTGACGGGTGGGGAGTGCACTCGAGTTGGTGCCAGACCAGCGCCGGATGAGGTAGCTGATCATGGCTCCGCTCCTGGCGGGTCAGTCGTTGACGGTGGCCAGGGCCAGGTCGTTGAGGCGGCTGACGCGTTCGAGGTGGGGCAGCCCGGTGAAGAACCCTGCCGACAAGAAGATGAAGGTGAGGTCGCGTTCGGGGTCGACGATGAAGGAGGTCGAGCCTCCGCCGACGCAGGCGATGGTCCGGGGCGAAGCGGTGAGACCGGCGGGGTTGAAGACGTGGCCCTCACCGCGGACGTAGCCACCCAGCAGGGAGAAATGGGCGGGGAAGGAGTCCATGCCGCGGGGCTCGGTCTCGAAGATCCAGCCATCGTTGGTGAGGTCGCCGGTGTGGTTGCGGTCGGCGTAGTCGAACAGGGCCGGGGACACCAAACGCTGGCCGCCGGCGGTTCCACGACCGCGGTACAGCTGTGTGAAGCGGTACACGTCATCGATCGTGGAGAAGGCGTTCCCGGCGGGGAACTCTGCCTCGCCGGTGAAGTAGGTGTTGCAGGCGTTGACCAGCAGCGGGCTCATCGGGGTCGAGTTCTCCGGCGTGGCGGAAGCGAGCACTCGACGCGGATCGTCGACGTCGACACCGAAGCTGCTGTCGTTCATACCCAGCGGCGCGAACAGGTCTTCGGAGACGATGCTGCGGAAGGACCGTCCGGCGGGGTCGGTGTTGACCAGCAGCTGGCCGAGCAGGTCGTAGCCGACCGCCGAGGTGTAGACGCAGCGCGTCCCGGGAATGTACTCCGCCGACAGGCCGCAGATCACGCGGGTCTTCGCGGTGAGGTCGCCGACCTTGTCCAGGGGCAGGCCGGGAGGCAGCAGGGCGAACGGCAGCCCGGCGGTGTGGGTCAGGAGGTGGCGGACGGTGGCGCGCTGCTTGCCGGCCACACCGAACCCGGGAACCAGATCGGCAACCCGGGTATCGAGACCGAAGCGGCCCTCATCGATCGCCTTCAGGGTCAACGCGGCAACATAGCCCTTGCTCATCGACATCAGCAGGTATCGGTCGTCGTCGGCCGCGGCACGGTCGGGACCCACTGTGCCGAAGGTCTTGCGGTGGGCGATGCGGCCACCGCGGGCCACGATGATGCTGGCCCCGTAGTTCAGCTTGGCGTCGATATCGCGCTGGATCGCCGCGTCGAGACGGGCGAGTGCCGCCTCGTCCACGCCGACAGCGGACGGGTCGGTGACGGTCACATCGGTGGTGCTCATCTCTTGCTCCTTTTAGGTACGGTACGTGCTTATAGCCAGCATAGGCTACGATTTTTGAGTACGCAAGGTATCTAAACAGGAGGGGCGACTGATGGTGGCATCGGCACGGAGGGCCCGCCGGACCAACGTCCAGGTCACGGCCGCGATCACTACCGCCGTGCTGGACGAACTCCGCGAGGTCGGGTTCGCAGGCCTGACCTTCGAGAGCGTCGCGCGACGTGCCGAACTGAGTAAGGCCGTGCTCTACCGACGCCACCCCACCCGGGTATCCCTCGCCCTGGCCGGACTCCAGGAAGCTGCGCAGGGCATCTATGCCGAACCCCCCATGACCGGCTCACTGCGCACAGACCTGCTGGCCTGGCTCGCCGCCGCCGACGCCCAAGTGCCGCCCAGCGGGGCGGCCACCTTTCGCGGCTTGGTCGGCGAAGCCACCCCGACCGAACTCGAACACGTCGCCGTACTGATGGGCACCCGCGCCGACGACATCGAACGCTGCATCATCGAACCAGCCCGGCAACGAGGCGAGATCGCCGGCGACATCCCCGCCCCCGTCGCCAAACTCCTGTTCATCCTGCTCCGGGACCAAACCCTGTTCGAACCCGAATCCGACCACTCCCACACCGCCATCGTCGACCACATCCTGCTCCCGCTACTCACCGCCAACCCGAGCCCCGCCCAGCCAGACCAGCACTGAAACGACCCGACACCCCCGAAGGAGAACCGGCATGACCACAAGCTCGGAATCATTCCTGGTGAAACTGTCCGGGCAGTGGTGGATCAACGTCGTCTACGGCCTCGGCGCGATCGCACTCGTCGCGACCCTGGTCCATGGCTCCACATGGGAACCGCCACGCCTGGTCGCTGCCCTGTTCGCCGCAGGCCTCGCCCTGCACGTACTGGAGGAACTCAACTACCCGGCCGGTTTCCACTACATGCTCAACAGCATCCAAAACTCCGAACAACCCGAAGTCGGACCAGAAAACAGGCTCTCCGACCTGATCACCAACCTCGGAGTCCAACTGCTCATCGTCGCCGTCATGATCGCCGGCGGCAACAAGGCGACCACCGTTGCCTTCGTCCTGTTCGGCATCGGCGAATCGATCGTCCACCTCCTGTTCGGCGTCCTCATCCTGCGAAAGCTCCGACACAAGGGCAAACGAACCATCTACGGCCCCGGAACCATCACCGCGCTCCTCGCCTTCCTGCCCGCCGCCATCTACGCGTGGGCATGGCTGACCACCCAAACCGTCGGCGCATGGGACATCGCCATCGGCGTCCTCATCATCGCCTTCACCATGGGCATCATGATCCGGCTACCCATGATGCTCATCGACGGACGCAACCACCCCGAACTCGCCTACACATCAACCGGCTACTTCGCCAAATACCTCAAGTAGGCAATGCTCCTCGAGCCGGAGAGACGGCATGCATGAGGCACAGTCCTTCCCGGCGATGGGTGTTGGGGCGTCCGATCTCCGTAGTTTCAGCCCTGTCGGGCGCGCTCACATCGAGACCGCGAGCCTGAACTCAGACCCGCGAGTTCACCGATTCCCCGGCGCGCGGCCGACCGCTCTGCGAGGCTGAACTCACGAATGCAGCGTGTCGAGGAAGTCCGGTGAGCCCTTTGCGGCAAATCCGGCGCGGTCCCGCCACTGTGACCGGAGCGATCCGGCAGCCAGACACTCGGCGCTGCATGCGAGCGAACTGATCGGGCGTGGACACCTGAGGAGGCTCCTATGAGCACCCCTGCTTGGCCGGCTTCGCCCACCCTCGTCGGGGTGGGCGTGGGACCTGGCGACCCTTCCCTGGTCACCCTGCGTGCGGTGGACGTGCTGCGCCGCGCCGAGGTGATCCTGGTGCCGGCCACCGACACCGCAACCTCCGACGAGGGACGCGCCGAGGTGATCGTCCGGGCGGTCTGCGAGGGAGCCGAAAGCCGGCTGCGGCGGGTGCCGTTCAGCATGGCGCGCAAGAGCGGGGTCGGTGAGCGGCGCCGGCAGGCCTGGCAGGCCTCCGCCGAGGCGGCCACCGACGCGTTCGCGGCGGGAGCGCGCACGGTGGCATTCGCCACGGTGGGCGACCCCAGCGTGTACTCCACCTTCAGTTACCTGGCCGCGCACGTGCGGGCCGCCGTCCCAGGCCTGGTGGTCGAAGTGGTGCCCGGCATCACCGCCATGCAGGCCCTGGCCGCGGCGAGCCGGACGCCACTGGTCGAGGGCCGCGAGTCGCTCACCCTGGTGCCGGTCACCGCCGGCCTCGACGCGGTTGCCGCGGCACTCGAGCACTCGGACACCGTGGTGGCCTACAAGGGTGGACGGCAGCTGCCCGACCTGCTGAACCTGGTGCGCGAGCGGCGTCCGGACGGGGTGGGCGTGCTGGGCGTGAACGTCGGACTGCCCGGCGAGCAGCTGGTGCCGCTGGCCGAAGTGCCGGACGGCTCGGCGCCCTACTTCTCGACGGTGCTGGTTGCTCCGGCCCGCACGAACACAGGGGGGCGGCTGTGAGCGGCGAGGTGGTGTTCGTCGGGGCCGGGCCCGGCGCGGCCGACCTGATCACGGTGCGGGGAGCCCGGGTGATCGCCGAGGCCGACATCGTGATCTGGGCGTCCAGCCTGGTCGACGAGGCCATGCTGGCCGGGGTCAGGCCGGACGCGCTCGTGGTCGACTCGGCCAGCCTGCCGTTGGAGGGCATCGAACCGCTGTACGAACGGGCCCGTGACGAGGGACTGCTGGTCGCCCGGGTGCACACCGGCGATCCGTCCATCTACGGCGCCACCGCCGAGCAGCGCCGGCTGTGCGACCGCATCGGCGTCGCCCATCGGACGATTCCCGGGGTGTCGGCCTTCTCGGCCGCCGCCGCTCGGATGGACGTCGAGATCACCGTGCCCGAGGTCTCGCAGACGCTGATCCTGACCCGGCTGGAGGGCGGCCGCACGCCGATGCCCGACCGCGAGACCGTCCGCGGCTTCGCCGAGCACGGGGTGACCATGGCGCTGTACCTGTCGGCGGCCCGCAACAAGGTGCTGCAGGCCGAGCTGCTGGCGGGCGGCTACCCGGCCGAGACCCCCTGCGTGGTCGGCTACCGGGTCAGCTGGCCCGACGAGCTGATGCTGCGCTGCCGGCTGGACGAACTGTCGGCGACGATGGCCGAGCACAAGCTGTGGAAGCACACGGTGGTGCTGGTCGGCCCGGCACTGGCCGAGAACGGCGACACCCGCAGCCACCTGTATCACCCAGGCTTCCGGCACGAATACCGCAAGGCAGCGGGTGAGGCGCCGATTCCGCGCGCCGACACCAACCATCGCGAGGTGCGCCGATGATCACCGTGTACGGCCTGCTCGGCGAGCCCTCCCCGGCCTTGCGCGCCGCCGCGGCCGGCGCCACGACGGTGGTCGGGGCCACCCGGCACCTGGACGCGCTGGCGGTCGAGGCTGATCGCCGGATCACCCTGGGCGCGCTGCGTCCGGCCGTCGAGCAGCTCACCCGGCTGCCCCCCGACGCGGACGTGGTCGTGGTCGCCTCGGGCGACCCGCTGTTCTTCGGCGTGGTGCGCAGCCTGCGGGCCCGAGGCCTGCGACCCGCGGTGGTGCCCGCGGTCTCGTCGATCGCCGCCGCGTTCGCCGCGGTCGGCCTGCCCTGGGACGACGCCGCCGTGGTCAGCGTGCACGGGCGTCCGATCGAGGCGGCGCTCGACCTGGCCCGGCGGGCCGGCAAGGTGGCGGTGTTCACCTCGCCCGAGAACGGGGTGCGCGAACTGGCCGCGGGACTGGACGGGCTGCAGCGCTGGTTCGTGCTGGCCGAACGCCTCGGTGAGGCCGACGAGTGCGTCCGGGTGCTCGACTGCGAGCAGGCGCTGACCGTCGAACCACGGCAGCCCAACGTGGTGTTGATCCTCGACCGACTACCTGCCGAGCCGGACGCCGAATGGCCCGGGGTGACGGCCGGCCCGGTCCCGGCGCGCATGCGTGCACAGACGGGGCGTCCGGCCGGCGCCGATCCGGTGATCGGACAGGTGCTCGGCGGTGCGGCCAGCGTGGCGCACGCCGACCGCATCGACGCGCTACTGGGCAAGCCGACCCGCCGCTACACCGAGGGCGCGAGCGCCGGGTTGCCGCAGGCGTTCGCCGAGTGCGACCTGATCGTCAGCCACCTGGCCCTGGGCGCCACCACCCGGATCATCGCGCCGCTGCTGCGCGACAAGCACAC
>DAOSUG010000098.1:0-6947 GCA_035378545.1 Micropruina sp.
GCCTTGTCGGTGGCCGCTCGAGCTCGCACGCGGGCCGAGCAGGCCTTGAGGCTGCGGGGGGACGACACCGCCGAGCAACCCTGGCGCGCACGCCGCGACCTGCTGCCGACGGTGATCACCGCCGCGGTCGTGGTGGTGCTGCTGGGTGTGCCGATGATCAGCCTGGTGGTGCGCTCGTTCGTCACCGCGGACGGCTGGGGCCTGCGCAACTATCAACTGCTCGCTACCACCGGCGAGGGCAGCCTGAGCGTGCCGGTCTGGACGGCCGCGGTCAACTCCCTCGTGATCGCCGGCCAGGCCTGCGCGCTGGCCGTGCTGCTCGGCGTCCTGGTCAGCCTGGTGGCGTCCCGGCGTCCACGCCGCCGCGTTCTGTCGGGCGGCGTCAAGCTGCTGGACGCCGCCTTCATGCTGCCCCTGGGCGTCTCGGCGGTCACGGTCGGGTTCGGCTTCTTGATCACGTTGAACCGTCCGCCGTTCGACCTGCGCACCTCACCGATACTCATTCCGATCGCGCAGGCCATCGTGGCGTTGCCGCTGGTGGTGCGCACCTTGCTGCCGGTGCTGCGAGCGATCGACCCGCACCAGCGCGAGGCGGCGGCCATGCTCGGTTCAGGTCCCGGACGGGTGCTGGCCACGATCGACGGGGCGCTCGCCCTGCGCGGGCTGGGGCTTGCGGTGGGGTTCGCGTTCGCCACCTCGCTGGGCGAGTTCGGCGCCACCTCGTTTCTCTCCCGTCCCGACCACCCGACGCTGCCCGTGGTGATCTTCAGGCTGATCGGACGTCCCGGCGCCGACAACTTCGGCATGGCCCTGGCCGCCTCGGTGATCCTGGCCGTGGTGACCGCCGCGGTGATGGCGGCAGCGGAGCTCGTCCGGCCGAGGGAGGCGGAACTGTGAGCGGTCTCACCGTCACCGGCGCCGAGGTTCGCTACGGCGACCTGGTGGCCGTCGACGACGTCGACCTGGCGGTCGCACCGGGTGAAATCGTGGCCCTGCTGGGTGCGTCCGGATCGGGCAAATCATCGCTGCTGCGCGGCGTGGCCGGCCTCGAACCGCTGACCGCCGGGCGGGTCTGCTGGAGCGGCGACGACCTGTCGTCGGTGCCGGTGCACAAACGCGGTTTCGGCATGATGTTTCAGGACGGCCAACTGTTCGCGCATCTGAGCGTCGAGGGCAACATCGCCTACGGTCTGTTCCGCGAGCCGAAGCAGCTGCGGCGCGAGCGCGTCACGGAACTGCTCGACGTGGTGGGGCTCGCCGGCTACGGCAAACGCCGGGTCAGCGAGCTCTCGGGCGGGCAGGCCCAACGGGTGGCGCTGGCCCGCTCGCTGGCGCCGCGTCCCCGGCTGCTGCTGCTGGACGAGCCGCTCTCGGCCCTGGATCGCAACCTGCGCGAGCACATGGTCGGTGTGCTGGCCGACGCATTGCACACCACCGGCACCACGGCTCTCTACGTGACCCACGATCAGGACGAGGCGTTCGCCCTGGCCGATCGGGTGGGGGTGATGGAGAACGGACGGCTGCTGCAGACCGACGCCCCGGCGGTGCTCTGGCGCCATCCGGACTCCCAAGCGGTGGCGGCGTTCCTCGGCTACGGGCCGTTCGTGACGGGCGAGGTGTCGCAGCGGCTCGGCGGCCCCGATGCGCCGGCGGATCGACTGGTCGGCATCGGCCCTGCCGCCCTGCTGCCCGACTCTGGCGGTGTCGTCCTGCCGTTGATCGAGCAGCGCTACCAGCGCGGCGAGGTGCTGGTCGGCGTGCAACTGCCGGACGACCAGCCCGCGACCGTCCGGCTGCCGGAGAAGGTGCCGGACGCGACCCTGCAGGTCAGCCTGGACGCCGCCGGCTGCGTGAGCGTGCCGGTCGGGTGATCTTTCGATAGGCGTCGCGATGGTCGCCCACCGCGTCGATCGCCGCCAGCTTCCGCGTGATCGGTCAAGCGGCGGGTACGGGTTAGGACTGCGCCGCGGTGGGTGATTCCGCGGGCCACAGCAGCGCGGCCACCAACAGCAGGGCGACCGATACCCCCGCGGTTGCGAGGATCAGCCCGGGCGACAGCGGACGGTTCGCCGCCAGAAAGGCGATGGCAGCGGCCACCACCAGCATCCGCAGCCACACCCTGGCGGCGAAAAGCCAACGGCCGAACCGGCCGGTGGTCAGGCCGAGGGCGTCGCGACCGCGCCGGATGCGGGTGGCGAGGGTCGTCCAGGCGGCGCGAAGACGCTGTGCCGTCCGTCCGCCACCGGACCACCAGCCCAGCAAGGCCACCACGACCCCGAGCGTGAACAGGGCGTCGGCGACGTCCGAAAGATCGGTGGTCACCGTGGCGACCAGCAGCTGCAGCACCTCACTAGGCATGGCGGACGCCGGCACCTGGGTAGGCAGCAACCTGCGAGTCAGGCCCAGCCCCAGCACGACGGCCCCGGCCCCGAGCGCCACCGCGAGTCCGGAACCCGCGATCGCCCGGACGCGGTTGTTCGCGATCAGCACCCCGCCGACCATCAGCCCCACGACCAGCCAGGGCAGCCACGCGCCGAGCCCGACAACCAGCCGGTAGTACTGCTGCACCTGTTGCAGGTCGCTCGAGGGCACGACGATTATCGTGCGGTCGACGGCGGGGATGCGCGCGGCGAGGGTCCAACCCTGGTCGATGAGGGTCGTCTTGACCCGTTCGACGATCGGTCCGATCCGTAGGCCGAGCCCCTGGTCGGTGATCGCCGTGAGGGTGGCGGGATCGCCGCTCAACGCGCCGATGGCCTGGCTGTGCGAGAGTTTCAGGGCCTCACGCCACGCGCCGGCGGTGGCGTCGGCGGCGATCACCCGGGCGGAGGCCCGCGTGACCGCGTCGCGAATGCCGTCGATGGCCGGCTGCTGCAGCAGCCCGATCGCCGCGGCCGCCCGGGGCCGGTCGCCGACCGTCGACTGCAGGGCGGCCACGGCGTCACCGACCAGTTGTTCGACCTTGAGCTGCTGGACGATGGCGCCCGACACCTGATCGGTCAGGTAGGCCTGCATCGCCGGGTCGCGGATCACCGGCGCATAGGTGGCGACGAACGCGTCGGTGTCGGTCAGGGTGACCTTGGCCCAGGTGCCGAGCATCGCCAGCGGCGTGACCAGTCCGGCCAGCACGATCATGGCCGTCGCGAGGGCACCACGCCAACGGGGCTGCCGACGGGGATGGGCGCGGGTGATGGAGGCGGTGGTCTGCAGTTCGGCAGGGATCGCATCGTCCAGGTGGGGCGGACGTGCGGTCGGCTGCTGAGCCTGGGAGACGTCCCGGTCATGGGGTGGATGGCTCATGGCATGCCTGATCTGCTCGGTGCGACGCAACGCTCAAAGTCTCCCGGATGAACGTCCGATAGCGCAGCACCCGGGCCGGTACCGGCTGCGACTGGTCGAGCTTGTCGGGATCCGCCGGGGGGCGTGGCTCGATGTGCGCAAGGGGATTGCCCACCCGGAAGCGAACCCGCACGCCTGCCAGCAGAAGCTCGAAGGGGATGCGAGCCCTCCATACCGGCTTCGGATCGCCACGCTGCAGCCTCAGCCGCGGCGGCCCGTTCGTGCGGCGAACTCGTCGAGAATGTCGATGACGTCGCGGGCGACGAACACCCGGTTGCGCCGCCGGTCGGTGGTCTCGAAGATGACGCCGGCCGCAGTGAGTTGATCGACGGCGCGGCGGGCAGCGGTGTTCGACACACCCAGTCGTTCTTCGACCCAGACCACGGTGACGGCGGGCTGACCCACCAACACGCTGAGCAGGGTTTGACTGGCCGAGCCGGCCCGTGGCCGCACAGTCTCGAGCCACAACGCTCGGGTGCGGGCGAGCTCGTCGATCAGCCAGCGTCCGTGCAGTGCTGCAGTCCGGGAGGCCTGGCACAGCTGTTGCACGATGGGGACGATGTCGCCGTCGCGGTAGCTCATCAGCGCGTCGAAGTAGGACGCCGTGTCGGTGAGCAGGCCCGCCGAGATCGGTATGGTCACACGCCTGGTCAGTTCGCCGCGGCGCAGCATCGCCTGTATCAGGGCACGGCCGGTGCGTCCGTTGCCGTCGGTGAACGGGTGGACCGTCTCGAACTGCGCATGAGCGAGCGCGGCGTGGAGCAGTACCGGTAGGTCATCACGGGCCAGGAACCTCGCCAGGTCGTGCATGTAGGCAGCGACCCGTAAGGGCTGCGGAGGAACGAAGGCAGCTTCAGCGGGGCTCAGGCTGGACGAGCCGATCCACACCTGTTCCTCGCGCCACTGACCCGCGCGTGGATCCTGACCCCCAAGCAGGGCCTCGTGCATAGCCAGGATGGACGTCGCGTCGAGTGTGCCGGCCAGCCGGATGGCTGCTCGGAGAGCTTTCACGTTCCTGGAGACAAGCTCGGCGTTGCCGCGGGCTGCGCCCCCGATCTCGGCGATGGCCAGCTGCTTCGCTCCCACGGTGAGGTTCTCGATCTGGGAGGAGGCGACCGACTCCGATCGCAGAAGCACAGCCTGCATGGGCGCGATGTCGTGATCCTGACCAAGGCTGGTCGTCACATAGTGATCGAGGTTCATCACAGCGGCCGTCGCATCCTCCACGTCAGCCGCCAGGCCGGTGGACAGGTGGAACGAACACCCTGCGATCTGGGCCGGAACCGCCGCGTCGTAGGTGTCAGGCAGGCTGTTGCGAGCCCGGCGAGACAGTGCCTCCACGTCGAAGGTCGGCCGCCAGGGGAGGGTCTCCCACGTGATCGGCCCAAACGTCGTGCTGCCGTTCGTGGCGCGTGGCGAGGAACTGTGATCAGCATGTTCCATGCAGGCACGGTATCGCACGATGTAGCATTAAAGTGCGGTACGAGCAATGCTAAGGACACATCGTCCGGGGCCTGACCGAATCGCTGCTGGAAGGTCTAGCGTGCCTTCCATGAGCAACACTCACCCCCCGATGCGCGATTTACCCGCGTCGGGCTCAGCGGACACCCGTTTCTTCGGGCAGCCGCGCGCCCTCGTCCACATCTTCGGCGTGGAGATGTGGGAGCGCTTCAGCTTCTACGGCATGCAGGGCATCCTGCTCATCTACCTGTACTACTCGGTCACACTGGGCGGCCTCGGCATCCCCGAGGCGGTCGCGGGCGGCATCGTCGGTGCCTACGGGGGCTCGGTCTACCTGTCGACGATCCTCGGTGCCTGGATAGCCGATCGCATCCTGGGCGCCGAGCGGGTGCTGTTCGTCAGTGCCGTGGTGATCATGGCAGGTCACATCGCCCTGGCGGTACTGCCCGGCTTCGTGGGGGTCGCGGTGGGCCTGGTGCTGGTCGCCGTTGGGTCCGGCGGCCTGAAGGCAACCGCGACCAGCGTCGTCGGCACTCTGTACTCAGCCGAGGACCCCCGCCGCGATGGCGGGTTCTCGCTGTTCTACCTGGGAATCAACCTGGGCGCGTTCTTCGGGCCGCTGCTCACCGGACTGTTGCAGAGCACACTTGGATTCCACTGGGGCTTCGGGCTGGCCGCCCTCGGCATGGCCGCAGGCCTGGTGCAGTACTCGATCGGCCGCAAGGGCCTGCCGGCAACGGCGGGCGAGATCCCGAACCCGCTCCCACACAACCGGTACCCGTTGATCGGTGCGCTTGCCGGCGGCGTCCTGGCCCTGATCGTGGTGTTGGTGCTGATTGGCGTGATCCGCGCGGACAACCTGGCCCTGGTGGTGATCTACACGGTCATCGCGGCGTCGATCGCCTACTTCGCCGTGATCCTCTCCAGCAGCCGGATCACCGCCGACGAGCGCTCCCGGGTGTGGGGGTTCGTCCCGTTGTTCCTCACCTCGGTGGCCTTCTGGTCGCTGTACCAGCAGCAGTTCACCGTGTTGACGGTGTACTCCGACACCCGCCTGAACCGCAACCTTTTCGGCTGGGAGATGCCGGTGTCGTGGGTGCAGTCGATCAATCCGGTATTCATCATTGTGCTGTCCGGCGTGTTCGCCTGGGTGTGGACGCGGCTCGGCGATCGCCAGCCCTCGACCCCGGTCAAGTTCGCCTTGGCGGCCATCGTCATGGGCTGCGCCTTCCTGCTGTTCCTGCCGTTCGCCGGCGGCGCGGAGAACTCCACCCCGTTGCTCGCCGTCATCGGCATCCTGTTCGTCTTCACCGTCGCGGAACTGCTGCTGTCGCCGGTCGGGTTGTCGGTGACCACCAAGCTTGCACCCGAGTCGTTCCACACCCAGATGGTCGCCCTGTTCTTCCTCTCCGTGTCCCTGGGCACAGCCATCGCCGGCGAGCTGGCCAAGCTGTACGACCCGTCCAACGAAACGCCCTACTTCTCGGTGCTCGGGCTGATCGCGATCGGCGTCGGCGTCGTCCTGCTGGTGTGCGCCAAGCCCGTGCTGAGCCTGATGCGAGGGGTGCGCTGACCGACGCTGACAACCGTCCGGGTGAGTCACGCGCACGGGTGATTGACATGCCGACTGATCTCAGCTATCCGCTCCCACCTTCGGCCAGAAGTCGACGGAGAAGCTCTCGAGATCGTGTGGTTGGTCCCCGTCTTGTTCGTAGCGGGCGAGCGCGTAGTCGTCGATGTCGCCGTCGGACTCGATACGCGTCACCGCTACCCGCATGCCGTACTGACCGCCAGGGCTCGGCTCAAGCCGGAGTGGACGAGCCTCGCCGGGCAGCGAGTCGCCACTCCACACGCTGACTTCACGGCCGCAGAAGACGACGGGCCACACACCCAGCAGGCCGTCCGGCTGACCATCCGACGGCCGCGCGCGATATGCGCGTAGCCGGATCACGGGGTATTGGAGGTCGCAAAAGGACTCGAGATACACCCGGCCTGGTTGGATGCGGACTGGCCCGTCTTGGCTGCCCCAGTCGTGGTCCAAGTCCGCCTCGGAACCATCGTCCAGTGCCAGCAGCTCAACGAAGTGGTATCCAGCCCCAGCGTCGCGCTCGGTGACCTCGTCAGACCACGGGGTCTCGCTCATGAGG
>DAOSUG010000099.1:0-6909 GCA_035378545.1 Micropruina sp.
CAAGCGCCTATGTCCTCATAGTCACCCGAAATCCGACCTAGAGGTCCAACTCAGGTCGAACTGAGTATTCGAGGCTGACGGGGCCACTGGATACTGCCTCTGGGGGCCGGTGATATTGCAGGTGGGGGCCACCAGTGGCGCTGGCGGGGGCCAGAGCCTCCGCCAGCGCCGGTCGGTTACTTGGTGGCGGTGTGTTCTCTCATGTTGTGGTTGCCGGTGTCGATCCAGATGGTGTTGTGGACGATGCGGTCCATGATGGCGTCGGCGTGGACTCCGCCGCCGAGGCGTTGGTGCCAGTCCTTCTTCGCGTATTGGGTGCAGAAGAGCGTGGAGGTGGTGTCGTAGCGGCGCTCGAGTAGCTCCAGCAGCATGCTGCGCATGCTCTCATCGGGCGGGTCAAGGAGCCACTCATCGACCACAAGGAGGGTGAAGGCCGCGTATTTACGGAGGAACTTCATCTGCCCCTGCGGCTTGTCCCGGGCCAGGTGCCAAGCTTCGGCGAGGTCGGGCATGCGGATGTAGTGGGCCCGGATCCGGTGGAGGCAGGCCTGTTTCGCCAGGGCGCAGCCGAGGTAGGACTTCCCGGAGCCGGTGAAGCCTTGGAACACGACGTTGTGGGAGCGTTCGATGAACGAACACGTCGCCAGCTGCGCGATCACGCCGCGGTCGAGGCCTCGTTCCTCGACGAGGTCGATTCGGCGCAGATCTGCGGTGGGATAGCGAAGCCCCGCCCTGCGGATGAGGCCGTCGACCTTGGAGTGGGTGACGCCCGTCATCATGGGCCGGATCAAGCTGCGCTATGCCGAGCAGTTGAGCGACAAGGTCCTGCGCGCCGATGCGGACATGAACAAGGCCGACTGGCTGACCGGTCTGGCCACTGCTGTTGGCGTGCTCGGCATCGGGTTGGGATTCTGGTGGGCGGACGCCGTCGCCGCTCTCGTGGTCTCCATCAGCATCTCGAAAGACGGCTGGGACAACACCGCCAACGCCATCCGCGACCTGATGGACACCCGCCCCACCACCTTCGACAACTCGGAGGTGGACCCCGTGATCGCCAAGGTGAACGCAGCCGTCATGGATGACCCGCGGGTGGTCGGCGTCCAGACCCGCGCTCGGGACGAGGGCCACGTGCTGCACCTGGAGGTCTTCGTGCAGGTGGACAGGCTGGTGGTGGAAGTGGCTTGGCTGGAGGAACTCGAACGGCGCTGCAACGAGGTGGACTGGCGGGCAGGCGACGTCGTGGTCACCGTCACCACCGAACCTCATCCCGTGGCCGATGCCCGGCTGGAGTGAGCATGCCAAGCTCCGTCTGACAGGGGATCAAGGAACTTTCTGAATAGCGGGCGCCGCGCCAGGCTCCATGGTATCAATGATGATCAAGTACTGCGTCAGTCGCTGGACCCGACTCCCAGTCGAGGGGGCGGTCCCAGCGGCGCACGTCCGGCAGGAAGCAACGGAGCGCCCCATGATCACCCCCCGTCATCACGAGAACCTGCAGGTCGTGAACGTAAGCGTCCTGCCGCGACGGGCGTACTACGTCCCGGCATCCCGGCCCATGGGGCCGCTCGTTGGGGATCGGGAGCAATCGGACCGGCTCCAGATGCTCAACGGCCCATGGTGGTTCCAGTACTTCGAGAGCACCTATGACGTGCCGGAGCAGTTCTACCTCGGTGATGACCTGGCAGACGCATATGGCGAGGTGCCCGTGCCCAGCGTGTGGCAGAACCTGGGCTTCGATTCCCACCAGTACACCAACATCCGCTACCCGATCCCGCTCGACCCCCCGCACGTGCCCCAGGAGAATCCCTGCGGCGCCTACATCCGCGATTTCGACTACGCGCCGGACCCGGACGCGCCCCGGGTCCACCTCAACTTCGAGGGAGTCGATTCCTGCTACTACGTGTGGCTGAACGGCAGCTACGTTGGCTACAGCCAGATCTCCCACGCCACCAGCGAGTTCGACGTGACCGACCTGCTCGTCGCCGGGACGAACCGGCTGGCGGTCCTCGTCCTCAAGTGGGGAGTGGGCACGTACCTTGAGGACCAGGACAAGTTCCGCACGAGCGGGATCTTCCGCGATGTCTACCTGCTGCAGCGCCCGGAATCGGCGGTTTTCGACTACTTCACCACCACACAACTCCACCCGGATCGTGCCGTGGTCCACGTCCGCGCATCCTTCAGCGGCGATCCCGTCCCGACCCGCATCACGCTCACCGACGCCGACGGGGAACCCGTCGCCGAGGCCGACTTGCGACACGCCCCCGCCGACGACGAGTTCACCCACGGCACCGAGCTCGGGATCCCGACCCCGCACCTCTGGAACGCCGAGGATCCGTACCTGTACACGCTGACCATCGCCACCGAACGGGAGGCCATCGTGGACCGCGTGGGGGTCAGGGAAATCCAGACGAACGGCAACGTGGTGCAGGTCAATGGTCGCCACATCAGGTTCCGGGGCGTCAACCGGCACGATTCCGATCCCGTCACGGGCCCGGTCATCAGCCTGGACCAACTCATGACGGATCTGAGGTTGATGAAACAGCACAACGTCAACGCGATCCGCAGCGCCCACTACCCGAACTCGCCCTACTTCTACCAACTCTGCGACGAGCTCGGGTTCTACGTCATGAACGAGGCCGACAACGAGAGCCACGGCACGCAGGCCCAATACCTGGCCGATCCGTCCTTTCCCAACCAGGTACTGCACTGGAACGAGCGCATCGCGGACAACCCGGACTTCCTGCCGGCCACGATGGATCGCATGCAAGCCTGCGTGCGACGTGAGAAGAACCGTCCCTCCGTCGTGATGTGGTCCGCGGGCAACGAGTGCGCCTACGGCATCACCCTGGAGGAATCCCTGCGCTGGACCAAGGACTACGACCCCACCCGCCTGACCGTCTACGAAAGCTCCTTCTACGACGACAAGAAGCGCAAGTACGACTACTCGGTGATCGACATCTACAGCCGCATGTACCCCGCTTTGACCGAGGTGCAGGACTACCTCGACTCGCAGCCCGACAAGCCCTTCCTGCTGCTGGAGTACTGCCACGCCATGGGCAACGGTCCGGGTGATTTCCAGGACTATCTCGAGGTCGTTGAGTCCGATCCGGTCATGTGCGGCGGCTTCGTGTGGGAGTGGTGCGATCACGCGGTCCACACGGGGACCACCGAGGACGGTCGTGCGATCTACTACTACGGCGGTGACCACGGCGAGATCATCCACGACGGCAATTTCTGCGTGGACGGCCTGGTCAGCCCGGACCGGCAACCGCATGTGGGCCTGCTGGAATTCGCCAACGTCCACCGCCCGGTCCGGGTGGCGGGCTTCGACCAGACCACCGGCGAACTGCGGCTGCACAACCACCTCGACTTCACCGATCTCGCCGGCACCGTGAGCCTCAGCTACGAGGTGACGCGCGACGGCGAGCTCATCGAGGAAGGGACCATCGAGACATTGCCGACCATCCCGCCGCGCGCCGTCGGCTCCGTCAACTGCAACATCCCGGTCCCCGAGTCGGGACGCTGCTACCTCAAGGTCACCTATCACTCCCTCGTTGCCACGGAGCTGGTGCCGGCCGGTCACGTCCTGGGCTTCGACGAGGTGCCGCTGGAGGTTGCGGACCCGCGGAACCAGACGGCGCTTGAGCTCCTGCCGCCCGACGACCAGGACCCGCCGGCGCTCGACGTGCAGGCCGATGAACGCTTCATCACGATCAGTGGCGCTTCTTTCGAGTACGTCCTGGACCGAACCGATGGCCTGTTCAAGACGATGAACGTCGGAGGCGAGCCCCTGCTGACGCGCCCGATGGAGGTGAACATCTGGCGGGCCCCGACGGACAACGACATGTACATCAAGGCGAAGTGGTACCTGGCGCAGTACCCCCACGCTCGCGCCCGCGCGTACGACACCGAGTACTCGGTGGGTCCGGATGGAGTGACGATCACCAGCTCGATGGGACTTCTCGCCCCGGCCGTCCAGCGGATCGCGGCGTTGGAGACGGTGTGGCACGTGAGCCCTGCCGGTGCGGTCCACGTCGACATGACGGTGCGCAAGGATCCCGAGTTCCCCATGTTCCCGCGCTTCGGCCTGCGCCTGTTCCTGGACGGAGCCTTCGATCAGGTGACGTACTACGGGCGCGGCCCCCACGAGAGTTACCCGGACAAGCATCGGGCGAGTTCCCACGGGCGGTACTCCTCCTCGGTGCCCGAGCTGCATGTGGACTACCTGCGGCCGCAGGAGAACGGCAGTCACCACGATTGCGACTACGTGATCGCCCATGACGACGCTGCGCGAGCCATTGCCGCAGTGGGGGACCAGACGTTCAGCTTCAACGTCTCGCCGTACACGCAGGAACAACTGGCCGATGCGAGACGCAATGTGGATCTGACCGGTTCAGGCGAGACGGTGTGGTGCCTGGACTACGCCCACAACGGCATCGGTTCGAACAGTTGCGGCCCGGAGCTTCTCGAGAAGTACCGGCTCGACGCGCCGGAGTTCCGGTTTGCTCTCACGCTCGTCCCCTCGGCGAGCGTTGAATCAACAATCCCGCATCACAGGAACGAGGCCAACGCATGAGCGAGAACACCGCGACAGTGGTTGACGACCCGCGAGAGAAGAAGTACCTGAAGTGGTACAACAAGGTCGGGTACGGCTCGGGGGACGTGGGCGGCAACGTCGTCTACGCCTTCATCGCGTTCTTCGTGATGATCTACCTGACCGACACGATGGGGTTGAACCCCGGCATCATCGGCACCCTGATCATGGCCTCGAGAATCTTCGATGGCATCTCCGACATCTTCTTCGGTTCACTGATCGACAAGACGAACACCAGGATGGGCAAGGCCCGTCCCTGGATGTTCTGGGCATACTTCGGGTGTGCCGCCATGATCGTCGCGATCTTCGCGGTCCCACCGAGTCTCGGCGACTTCGCGATGTACACGTGGTTCTTCATCACCTACGTCCTGCTCAATGCTGTCTTCTTCACGGCCAACAACATCGCATACTCGACGCTGACGGCGCTGATCACCAAGAACGCCGAAGAGCGCGTGCAGATGGGCTCCATCCGTTTCGTCTTCGCCTTCGGGACGAGCCTCCTCATCCAGGTGTCCACGGTGGGCCTCGTGCAGTTCTTCGGCGGTGGCGCAGAGGCGTGGCGCAGCGTGGCCATCATCTTCGCGCTCGTGGGCCTGACCGTGAACACGATCTCGGTGTTCTCCGTGCGGGAACTGCCACCCGAGGTGCTCTACGCTCGCCCGGACGAGGACGCTGAGGAAGAGCAGGAAACGATCGCCGAGGACAAGCCGACCCTGCTTGCGTCGCTCAAGCTGCTGATCGCGAACAAGTACTACCTGATGATCGTGCTGGTGTTCACCCTCGGTCAGGTCGTCACGGCCATGCTGGGCATGGGGATCTACTTCATGACCTACATCCTCGGGGATGTGAACTACTTCAGTACGTTCGCCTGGGCGATCAACGTTCCGATGATCCTCACATTGCTGGCGACGCCATTCGTGGTGAAGTGGGCCAGAGGGATCTATTGGGTCAATCTGTACGGATACATCATCGCGTTCATTGGACGCGCACTGGTGATCGTTGCCGCCTTCATGGGCAGCATCCCGCTCATGCTGGTGTTCACGGCCGTGGGATCGATAGGGATGGCTCCGCTGCAGGGGACGTTGAATGCTCTCATCGCCGAAGCGTCAGAGCACACCTTCATGACCAAGAAGAAGCGCATCGACGGCATGATGTTCTCCGCCACGTCCCTGGGCGTGAAGATCGGTGGTGGCATCGGTGTGGCCGTGACTGGATGGCTGCTCGCCGCGAGCGGCTACGTCGGCGGCGCGGAGGTGCAGCCGGAATCGGCGGTGACCATGATCCAGTTCATGTACCTGTGGATGCCGGCCATCATTCTTGCCATCGTGGCCGTGGTTCTGTCCCGGTTGAAGGTGGAGAGCGCGAACAAGAAGCTTCGCCGAGAGCTGGCCGAGAGCTGAGCGTCGGACGACGATCCACTCCACCGAGCCCGACATCCACTCCGAACCAGACGGCCGACGGAGGACTGAAAGGTTTGTGAAAGGCCCCTTCCCTAGAGTCCCCGGCATGCCTTCTTCACCGAGATCATCAATCACAAGAATCTCCTCCACTCTGGCGATTGGCTTCGTCGCCGCAGCCCTGGCCGCGTGTTCAGGAACCGGCGACGCCCTGGGGGAACCTGCCGAGGCCAACGACGACGTTGTTGTCCAGCAGGAACAGCCGCAGCAGGATGATGGCGCCAACCCCGGCGACTCCGACGTGGATGACGACGGAGTGGCCGGGGCGGCGGACGACGCCGATGGGGGGAACGCCATCATCCTGCCTGCGCGCACCATCGACGCCACCGTGTCCGTCGGTGGCCTGGAGTACACCATTGGCGAGGTCAGGGTGCTGGACCTGGACGATGAGGCCGGCAGACTGCCCCAGCGAACCCACGGTCTGCAGGTGGACATCGACGTGGAAGCCTTCAATCCCACCGATTCACAGTCCATGGTCAACCTCATGGCGACCCTCAGCTGGGTGGATCCCGAAAGCGGACTCCTCCACCAAGGATTCGGCTCCCCACCCCAGGGCGCGGGAGTGCCGGGGGGAGGTCGTGCGAATCTTGCACTGGAGTACCAGGTTGATGGGATGGAGGTCGACACGTTCTCTCTGGAGAGCGCCGCCCTCCGATTCGGCAACGAGGGCCAGCACGCAGCGGTGGTCCCCCTCGGCGACGAGGGAGAGCTCAAGTCGAAGTTCCCGCACTTCCAGGAGCAGATGGTGGGCGTCACCGTCGAACTGGAGGACGTGAGCTGGACGATCGACGAGGCGTTCATCGGCTACAACCACGGCAATTCACGGCTGGGCGATGACCAGGTGCTCCTGGAGATCGC
>DAOSUG010000100.1:0-6881 GCA_035378545.1 Micropruina sp.
GCTGGGTGCGGCTGAGCGGGCCGTTCGCGAGCAACAGCCGAAAGGCCGTCCGGTCGTTCTGCGCGCGCAACCAGGCCGGGGTGCCCTTCATCGTGCTCCTTCCGCCGCTTCGGCCCGCACCTCGTCGCGCAGTTGACCCAGACGTTCCGGGTCGGCGGCGGCCTCGCGCAATGAGGCGGTGTAGGGGTGCTGCGGGTCGAGAATCACCTGGTCGGCGGGGCCCCGCTCGACGATTTCGCCACGCAGCATGACCATGATCTCATCAGAGAAATGCCTTGCCGTGGCCAGATCGTGGGTGATGTAGAGCACGCCTAGACCGTCCGCGCGTTGTAGCTCGGCAAGCAGGTTGAGCACCCCGACCCGGATCGACACATCAAGCATCGACACCGGCTCGTCCGCGATGATGAACCGGGCGCCCGGCGCAAGGGCGCGGGCGATCGCGACTCGCTGGCGTTGCCCGCCGGACAGTTCGTGCGGACGCCGGGTCAGGTACTGCGCGCCGAGCGACACCCGCTCCAGCAGCTCGACCGTGCGTTGCCTGAGTTCGACGGCGGACAGTTCGGGGTGGTGCAGCTTCAACGGCCGTTCGATGTGATGGGCGATGCTGTGAAACGGGTTCAACGACGCGAACGGATCCTGAAACACCATCTGCACCTGCCGCCGGTAGTGCGCCTGCGAGCCGCGAAAGGCGGTGGTTTCGCCGTCCAGCCGCACCTCGCCGGCTGTGGGCGTTTCGAGCTTCGCCAGAATGCGCGCGATCGTCGACTTACCTGAGCCGCTCTCGCCGACCAGGGCCACGGTGCGTCCGGGCTCGATGCGCAGGGAGACGTCCTGGACGGCGTGCAGGGTGCTGAACCGGAACCCCTTGCGCAGCCGGAAGTCCTTGACGAGGTGGAGCACCTCCAGACCGTCCGCCGGTCGAGATTTCCCGCCCGCCGGTCGAGCTGCGACATCCGCCGGTCGAGTTCCTCCATCCGTCGGTCGAGCGTGTCGAGACCCGCTCATCACTCCTCCTCGAGTCTCGCGGGGAACCCGTCATCCCGGGCCTGCCCCGGGATCCCAGTCCCGGCGGCAGAGATTCCGGCGTCCGCCGGAATGACGGAAGGAGCCGCCGGAATGACAGAAGCAGCCGCCAGCACGACGGGGGACGCCGCCGGCACGACGGCGGAAGCCTCGGGCGAGGTGGTCCCACCCGACCCGGCTCCCCGGACGAAGCCACCCCGGGCGCCGGTCAGGCTCGGGAAGCTGGAGAGCAACTGCTTGGTGTACTGGTGCTCCGGCGTCCGATAGATCTGCTCGGCCGTGCCCTGCTCGACGATCCGGCCGGCGCGCATGATCGCGATCCGGTCGCTGATCTCGATCAGCAGCGGCAGGTCGTGGGTGATGAAGATGACGGCGAACCCGAGTCGCTCGCGCAACCGCATGAGTTGCCGGATGATGCCGCGTTGCACCAGCACGTCGAGGGCGGTGGTGGGTTCGTCCATGATCATCACCTGCGGCTCCAGGGCGAGCGCCATGGCGATCATCACCCGTTGTCGCATGCCGCCCGACAACTCGTGCGGGTAGGCCGAGAGCCGGTTGGGGTCGACGCCGACCAGGCTCAACAGTTCGGCGGCACGCTCGTTGCGGGCCCGTCGGCTCATGCCGCGGCGATGCGTGGTGAACACGTCGTTGAGCTGGGTGCGCACGGTCAGCACCGGATTGAGCGAGTTCATCGAGCCTTGAAATACCATCGAGACCTTGCTCCAGCGGTAGCGGCGCAGGGCCTCGGCCGGCATGGCGACGACGTCGACATCGGTGCCGTCCGCGTCATGGAACGTGACCTCGCCGGCGGTCATCACCGCGGGCGCCTTCAGCAACCGGTTGATGCCGTAGGCGAAGGTGGTCTTGCCACAGCCGGATTCGCCGGCCAGGCCCAGGATCTCGCCGCGGTTCAGCGTCAGCGACACCTCGCGGACGGCCTCGACCGGCGGGTTCACCTCGTAGGTGATCGACACGTTGCGAGCGGTCAGGACGGGGGTGACGTCATCCCGGCGAACGTCCCCGTCATCCCGGCGAACGCCGGGATCTCGCAGCCCCGCGCCGCTCACGTCATCCCGGCGAAGGTCCCCGTCATCCCGGCGAACGCCGGGATCTCGCAACCCGCCGAGCCCGCCGCTTCGCTGGCCTAGCGGGTCGAGACCCTGCTCGGAGATCCCGGCGTTCGCCGGGATGACGGGGGCTGGCCGGGCGACGAGGGCTGACGGAATGGCGGCGCCGGTGGAATGCTCGGCGGCCGGGCCGGAGATCCCGGCGTTCGCCGGGATGACGGAGTCGGCGGGGCCGGAGATCCCGGCGTTCGCCGGGATGACGGGTGCATCCGGGACGACGGGTGCTTCCGGGATGACGGGTACAGGAGCCTCGTCACTCATGCGAAGGCTCCGTCCCCGGCGACGCCCTTACCGGCCTTCGTGGCCCGGCGTTGCTGCCGGGCCGCCTTGGGCGCCAGCCGCAGCTTGGGGTCGACGATCTCGTCGATGGCGAAGTTGATCAACGACAACCCGGTGCCGAGCAGGGCGACCATCAGACCCGGTGGCACGTACCACCACCACGCCCGCGACCCGACCGCCTGCCCGGTCTGGGCGTCGTTGAGCATCGTGCCCAAGGTGATCGAGTTGGTCGGTCCGAGACCCAGATAGCTCAGCCCGGCCTCGCCCAGCACCGCCGCCATACCCCCGAAGATCAGCTGCGCGGCGATCAACGGCACCAGGTTCGGCAGAATCTCGACGAAGATGATCCGCAGCCCGCTCTCACCCGCCACCCGGGCCGCGGCCACGTACTCACGGGTGCGCAGCGAGCGTGCCTGCGCCCTGAGCACCACCGCCGAGCCGGCCCAGCCGGTCACGCCCAGAATCAGTGCCACTAAGGTGGACGAGCGCGCGAAGTCGCCCAGCCCGTCCGTGTTCTGCACGTAGGCGGCGATCACCATCACCAGCGGCAGGCCCGGAATCACCAGCATGATGTTGGTGGCCAGCATCAGACCCTCGTCCAGCCAGCCGCCGAAGTAGCCGGCGAGAATGCCGAACACGATCGCCAGCCCCATCGCGACCAGCCCACCGACCAGGCCCACGTACAGCGATTCGCGGGTGCCGATGGCCAGTTGCGCGAACACGTCGTAGCCCAGCTTCGTGGTGCCCAGCCAGTGTGCGGACGACGGTGGCTGCAGACCCCGGTAACTCGAATCGCGCGGGTCGAAGCTGATCAGCGGCCCGAGCAGGCCGAACAACACGATCAACCCGACGATGACCAGCCCGGCGCCCAGCTTGGCCGACCACTGCGGCATCAGGTGGCGCAGACCTGCGAAGCGGTCGGGCCGCGGGCTCTCGGCCGTGGCGAGCCCCGACGTCCCCTGCTCAACTGCTCTTCGAGACCCCCCCGGCCGGCTCTGAGCCCGCTCGAGCGGTGGTTGCTCAGATGTCATTGCGCACCCTCGGATCGATCAGGCCGTACAGCAGGTCCATGGCGAAGTTGGCGGCGAGCACGGTGAGTGTGATGACCAGGAACACACCCTGCATCAGCGTGTAGTCGAGGCCCTGCACCGACTGGATCATCAGCTTGCCGATGCCCGGGTAGCTGAACACCTGTTCGGTGACGATCGAACCCGCCACCACGAACGCCAGCGCGATGCTGAAACCCGCCAGCGAGGGAATCGCCGCGTTGCGGGCCGCGTACCGGTCGCGGATCCGGGACGGTTTGAGCCCCTTGGCCTCGGCGGTCAGCACGTAATCCTCGCTCATCGTCGACACCATCATGTTGCGCATGCCCAGCAGCCAGCCGCCCACCGAACTGATCACGATGGTCAACGCCGGCAGGAACGCGTGTTGCAGCGCGGACGCCACGAAGGGCCAGCTCCACTCCGGACCCGACGGAAAGTCGAACGGGTCGTAGGCCCCCACGATCGGCAGCCAGCCCAGCTGCACCGAGAACACCGCCACCAGCACCAGCGCCAGCCAGAAGTAGGGAATCGATTGCAGCAGGGACGTCGCCGGCACCAACTGGTCGAGCCAGGTGCCGCGCTTCCAACCCACGAAGGCACCGCCGGCGATGCCCAGCACGAACGAGAGCACGGTGGCCAGGCCGACCATGAACAGCGTCCAGGGCAGGGCGTTGCCGATCAACTCGAGCACCGGGTACGGGTACCGGGTGGACGACAGGCCCAGGTCACCGTGCAGCAGCCGCGTCCAGTAGGCCAGGTACTGCTGCCACGGCGAGGTGGTGTTGCCGGCGCCGAGCAGGGCGTAGATGTCCTGTATCACCTGGGGGGACAACTCCCGTCCGCCACTGGCGCGCCGCAACTTGCCGATCATGATCGCGGCCGGGTCGCCCGGCATCATGCGGGGGAGCAAGAAGTTCAGCGACACAGCTGCCCAGATCGTGATCACGTAGAAGGCGACGCGCCGCAGGTAGAACCGCATGAGGCGAACCTGGCTTCCCGATCAGCCCTGCCGTTCAGCCGAGCGGCTTCAGGCGCAGCAGCACGATCGCCGGAGCCACGGACAGGTACGGCAGCGGGTCCGCGTACAGGTCGCCATCGTTCGGCCAGCCGCTGAAGTTTTTCGTGTTGAAGAACGCCTGGGACGCGTTGAGCACCACCGGAATGTAGGGCAGGTCGGTCGCGATGGCCGCCTGGATCTTGGCGTACTCGGCCTTCTTGATCGCCTCGTCGTTGGTGGCGGCGGCGGCCTCGACGGCGGCGTCCACGCTCGGATTGCTGTAGCGCGCATAGTTCTGGCCGCGGACGGGAGCGCTGCCGACCTTGGCGGTGGACTTGCCGTTGAAGTACTGGTCATAGTTGCTGAACGGGTCGGCGACCACCGATTGGGTCAGTCCGTACATGGCCATTTGGAAGTCGCCGTTGGTAACGGGGGTCCAGTACTCGGCCTCGGAGACGGTGCGCGGGGTGATCTTGATGCCCGCCTTGCCGGCCTGTTCGGCGATCAGTTTGGCGGCGTCGTTGTAGTCGGTCCAGCCGTCGGGGCTGAACAGGTCGAGGTTGATCTCTTTGCCGCCCTTGCCGTAGAAGCCCTTGGCGTCCTTGGTGTAGCCGGCGGCCTCGAGAATCTGGGCCGCCTTGGCGATGTCGGCGCTCTGCGGGCTCTCGGCGAGGCTCTGGTCGGTCAGCCACTTGCTGTCGCGAGGCAGCAGCACGAAGGCCGGATTCGCCTTGCCGACCAGGTTCACCCACGCCTTCTCGGCGAGCTGACTACGGTCGATGGCAACGTTGATGGCCTGCCGCACGGCCGGGTCGGTCTGGTCGCCCTTGCAGCCCTTGGCGGCATCGGCGCAGGTGATGATCGTGGTCGGGTCCTGCTGCTGGTTCATGGTGGCGATCGCCCCGGTGTTGGTGACCGAGTCGGGGTTGGCGACGAACATGCCCGTCCAGTCGATCTGGCCGGTGGTGAGCAGGTCCTGACCGGACTGGTTCGAGTCGATGCCCAGGAACTGCACGTTGGTGATCGGCACCGGGTCGCGGTAGGCACTGTTGGCGGTCAGCGTGTACGACGCGTCCGAGGTGGTCTTCACCACGTAGGCGCCTGAGCCGACCGGGTTGCTGTTGGTCTCTTTCATGTAGTTGCTGACCTTCGACCAGACGTGCTTCGGCACGATCATGGTCGCGCCGAGCAGGGTGGACGCGTTGGTGAACTGGGGCGTGTCGTAGGTGAGGACGACCGTGGTGTCGTCGGTCGCCTTGGCCGAGAGCAGGTGCTCGGTCTTGTTGGGCCCATAGCCGAGGGTGAACACCACGTCGGCGGCGGTCAGCGGCTGGCCGTCGCTCCACTTCAGCCCGCTCCTGAGCTTGATCGTGAGCTCTTTGCCGTCGGCGTTGTAGGTGTAGCTCTCACCGATCATCGGCGTGGGCGGGTCGGCCTTGAGCTGGTTGAAGAAGAACAGCGGCTCATAGATCGGTCCATAGGTGCCGTAAAGAGCGGTGTCGACGTGGAAGGGATTGAAGTCGATGGTGATCGGCGTGGTGCTGCCGGCCCAGACCCGTAATGCGCGGGACGACGTGGGCGCCGCGCTGCTCGCGCCGGGCGAGGTGGTGGGGCTCGTGGACGGGCTGGTGCAGCCGGCCAGCGCGGTGGCGAGAACGACGGCTGCGACGGCGAACTTTCGAGCTGGCTTCATGGTTCGGCTCCCAGGTTGTGGCGACCTCCGGCGACGGTGCCGGCAGGCCCACGCTAACCGAAAACAAACTATTCGGAAAGACTCTTTCTGGTTACGTTTCGGTATCGGCGTCGCGCGCAGTGTCTGGTTGGTCCTGGGCACAGGGATTGGGTTCGGTGCCGTTTGCTGGCGACGGCTCCGCCGGCAAACGGCAGCCTCGATCGGTGCCTTGGCTGGAGCTGGGCCGCGGCCGCAGGGGACCCGGCTAACGTTCGACGCTGGGCATCGGGCGAGACCCAGGAGCATGTCGGCTCATGCAGTGTGCATGTGGACGGTCCGCGACATCGCGTGCTAGTCGGCCACGAAGACCACATTCACCTGGCCTAGCATCACTGATGCGGACAGACAGCATCTGTGGTGCTACCGTAGCGGCATGCGGACAACGGTACGACTCGACCCCGAGGTCGCGGCGGCGGCGGAACGCCTGCGCAGGGAGCGTCACATCGGTCTGGGTGAGGCTGTCAACGAGCTCGCCCGCGCGGGTCTGGGCCAGAAGCAGAGGCCTGCGCGTTTTCGGCAACGCACGGCCAGCGTCGGGCTGAAAGTCGATGTCACCGACGTCGCCGGCACCCTGGAGTTGCTCGATCAGTACGACGCCGAGGATGCCTGGTGATCGTCGACGCCAACGTCCTGCTCTACGCCGTCGATGACCAGTCTTATTTCCACACCACCGCCCG
>DAOSUG010000101.1:0-6846 GCA_035378545.1 Micropruina sp.
TTCAACGAACTCGACACCGACTTTCACGTGGCGATGGCCGAGGCCGCCCACAACAGCCTGATCACCGAGATGACCACCGCGATCCGGCACTCGATGCGCACCCTCGTGCTCGCCTCGTTCCGCGAACACGGGCACTGGCCCGAACTCTCCGACCAACTGCGCGCCCAGCACCGCACGATCTTCGACGCCATCGCCGCGGGCGACCAGAAGACTGCCGCCGACGCCGTCGAGGAGCACCTGCGCAGCGCGAACGAGGCGCTGGGCTGGGGCGCCTCCGATTGAGGCCGGCGGGGTTCCGTCGGCTCTGCTGGTTGGACGCACCCCCGGGACGCACCCGCCGCCCTTTGGTGGTTGCGAATACACCGGAGCCCGTCGCCCCCAGGCACGAGCTCTCGACAAGGCGTGAACAGCGGAGCCGCAAACGGCCGGATATCCTGCCGGGGTGGCCGCTTCGATTCGCGTCCTGGTCGTCGACGACGACCCGGTCGTGCGCGCCGCGTACCGCACGCTGCTCGACCGGGAGCCCGACCTTGTCCTGGTCGGCGAGGTGCCGGACGGATCGGGCGCGGTCGAGGCCTACGAGGCCACCCGTCCCGACGTGGTGCTGATGGATCTGCAGATGCCCCGGGTCTCGGGCATCGACGCCACCGCCGCCCTCTGCGAGCGCTGGCCCGAGGCGGTCGTGGTGGTGATGACCACCTTCAGCACCCGTGAGCATGTGGTGGCGGCGCTGCGCGCCGGGGCGGCCGGCTACCTGGTCAAAGGGGTGCCCGCGACCGCTCTGGCCGTCGCCCTGCGGCAGGCGCTTGCGGGCGACATGCCGCTGGCGTCGGCGGTGCGCCGTGAGCTGGTCGCCACCCTGACCCCGGCACCGGCGCCACCGCAGCACCAACTCACCCCGCGCGAGACCGAGTTGGTGCAGCGGCTGGCCCAGGGCCTCAGCAACGCCCAGATCGGACGCCGTATGCACCTGTCCGAGGGGTCGGTGAAGCAGTATCTGGCCCGAATCGGCGACAAGTGGGGCCTGCGCTCACGTACCCAGATCCTGATTCGCGGTATTCAGCTCGGCGTGGTCGACCCCGACGCCCAGTGATACCTCACGTGGGCGCGGGGCGCAGGTCGACGGCCGGGGTGGCCGGCAGCGTCACGTCCAACCGCCAGCGGCCCTCGAACGTACCGGCGGTCAGCCGTCCCCCGGTGATCCGCACCCGCTCGTCCAGCCCGACGAGGCCGAGTCCGGTCGAGTGCCGGGAGCGCACGGAACGCTCGGCGACCGGGTTGGTCATCTCGAACCGCACCTCGGCACCTTCCCGACGCACGCGTAGCGTGCACGACGAGCCGCTGGGCGCATAGCGCAACACGTTGGTGGTGCCCTCACGGATCAACCGGGTGAGGGTCTTGCGGGTGGTCGGGTCGAGGCCCTCGACGGATTCGTCGACGTCGAGCGCGACCCCATGCCCGGCCTCGCGCAAGGTCCTCGCGGCGGCCTCGGCGGCCGGCCTCGGGGCCAACCAGACCGCCGACGCGTCGTCCGCAGCGCTGGACGAGGACCGCATCACGTGGAGCAGCAGCGCGAGGTCGGCCTGGGCCGAGCGGGTGATCGACGCGACCTGATCGAGTGCGCCGCGCAGCGTGACCAGCTCGGTGTCGTGGCGGTGCGCCCCCGCTTGCAACGTGATCAGCGAGAGTTGATGCGCCACGATGTCATGCAGCTCACCCGCCAGTTCGCGTCGAACCTCGCCCTGAGCTTCTTCGTGGGTGCTGGTGACGGCCAGCAGCCGATCGCGCTGCACAGCACGCAGGTTGCGGAAGAAGGCGATCACCAAACCGAGCATCAAGCCCAACACCACGTGCAACAGTTGCGGAGTGACGAAGCCGAGTTGGAACCCCCCGGCCCACAGCAGGCAGCACCCGATCCAGTACGGCGGAATCGCCCACGCCGCACGCGAGTCGCGCCCCACCGCGATGGCCATCAGCACCATGATCGCCACCTGGTTGGGCTGACCGATCACCTGGGTGGCGTCAATCGTCCAGGCGGCGATCAGCGACACCGCCGCCAGGCCGGTCACCGCGACCGGCAGGGAACGCAGCCAGGTCGCCAGGCCGCAGGCCAGCAGCAGCAGGGCCCACAGCCCCCACCAAGCGCCGCCGGCGTGGCCGTTGAGAGGGTCCTGCACGGCGACTCCCAAGGCAGCTGCGCCGGCGATCAGCAGGACCAGCGCCCCTACGGCCCGCATCCGCGCCGGCTTCACCGCCACGGCACTCGCGCCCCGGTCGGGCGCCGATTCTGCGACCGCCTGGCTGAGTAGCGGCAAAGAGACCGCCAATGACCACCGCCCCGCACTCTGGACGATGCCGAACGTTCCGCCGGCGGCGATCACCCGCTCGCCCGCGGCCAGCAGCCCGGCAGGGGTGTCATCGACGCGCTCGCAGGGATGACTCAACAGCACACGCACCACCTCGGGCTCGACCGTGACCTCGATGCGGCAGGGTTGCCCGGGCGCACCCTGGCGCGCCATCAACGGCGCAGCCTCGCGCAGAATCTGACCCAGCAGCCGAGGCACCAGATCGCCGGCGACCTCGATGCTCTCGGGCAGTTCGACCTCGACCGGGTGGCCGTTGCCGACCAGCAGGTCTTCGGCCTCCTCGACCAGGTTCAGCAGTCCGGGTGCGCCCGCATCGACCCGGGCGGCGATGTCGCCGCGACCGCGCAGCGTCGAGACCAACCCCCGCAGTTGGGCCAGCGTGTCGACAGCGTTGACCTCGGCCTGCGCCAGGGCGAGCCGCAGTTCCGCCGGGTCGTTACTGCCCGCGGCCCGGGACTGCGTGAGCCCCTGGCCGGCCAGGGCGTCCTTCAGCAACTGTGACAGCTCGTCCGCCAAGGCGCGGCGTTCAGTTGCCCTCAGCAGCACCGTCTGGACGCGCACCCGTTCGATGCTCAGGTCGCGCCGACGCGCTTGGGCGACGACCCCGCGAACGATGAAGCCACCCAGAGCGGCGACGACGATCGCGCTCAGGCAGGTCAGTGCCCGCTCCCCGGTGTCCAGTCGGGCCACCGCGAGCACGTAGGCCAGGTAGAGCCCGAGCGTCCAGGCCACCCACCAACGCGAGCCGATCACGCAGATCATGACGGTGGTCACCAGCAGGGGCATGAAGTCCTGACCCCACGGACCGACCACCAGGGTCGAACCGATCGGCAGCAGCGCCAGCAGCACGCCCAGGCCGGGTCGGAACAACGCGACGATGCTCGCGAAGGCCGAGGCGATAGGCAACGCGTACCCCCACGGCTGCGGGGCCGGCACCTGCGGAGCGGACACCAGATCCGACACGACCAGCACGATGACGAGCGCACGGACGATCTGCAAGGGCCGGCTCAGCTTGGTCCGACCCGTCCGCAGCGTTGCGATCGGGAGCATGGGGTGAGATTTCCTGGAGTGGGGTGGCACCACTGTAGCCCGCCCAAGCCCAGATCCAGCGAGTGGCGCCGACGCGAGCGGCACCACACGGGTGGGCCGGCAAGCCGGTCCGGGCGGGGGCATCCCGTGCGCCTGCCCTGCGTCACCCGCGAAGCCAGGGCGTCCGGATGGGGTCGCGCTGGAGAGCGATGGATCCGGGCTGACGGCGGGCGCGTCGCTGTGCGTGGTGGACACGGGGCTCACTCGCGAGGCAAGGTGGCGGTGAGCACCCAATCCGGACCGTCCTGGCCGACGGCAAAGTCACCACCGGTGAGCGTCACCCGCTCCCGCAACCCCAGGAGCCCCCAGCCCAGGGTGGCCTCACCGTCCGAACCCTGCGGCATCGCGTTCGCAGCGCGCAACGTGACCTGATGCTCGGCCACGTCGACGTCGATCGTGCACAGCGCCCCGGACGGGGCGTGCGCGACCTGATTGGCGACGGCCTCTTTGACCAGTCGCGACAGGGTGCGTTGCACGGTCATCGCCAGCGAGTCGGCGGCCGCCGGCACGTTCACCTGGGGTTCGAGGCCCGCTCGCACCAGATCGAGTTGGGCCTCAGCACAGGCCTGTGTCGGCGGCTGCCAGCGGGACAGGTCGCGCACCTTCATGCCATTGGCCGCGGTGGACGGGTCGTGGCGCAACACCTCGGCCAGCAGCCGCAGCTCGGTGAGCGCGGCGCTGGTCGAACGCTCGACCGTGCCCAACGTACGCCGCAACGCCCCGGTCGAGTTGATTGCGGACACTCCCGCCGACACCTACCGCTCGGGAAACAGCGTGTTCACCTGCCTGGCCCGCAGCGGTTTCAGCATGGGCTGCTGACGCAGCCCACCGGTTTCACGACAACAGAGAGGAGGTGAATCCGATGAGCGACGCCCTCGGTCTGCAGTACGACCTGCCCGACACTCCCGACGAAGAGAAGGCTTCGAGGATCAGCATCGTGGCCTGCACCAGCAGCCACGCCAGCTACTTCTTGTGCTACCAGAAGTGACCGCAGCCCACCCCACGACCCAGAGAGGAGGTGACCACCCATGGCCGACATTCTCGACCTGCAGAACAGCGACGCCGAGCCCACCCCCGGTGAAGAGAAGGCGTCGAACATCAGCGTCCGCAACTTCTTCTGCCGCAACTCCTTCGTGTCCGTTTCGATCTGCTTCACGAAGTGAGCCCGCCGCCCGCCACCCCGAACCCTCAAAGGAGGTGAACACCATGGCAGACATCCTGAACCTGCAGCAGGAGGAGACCCCCGAGGTCCCCGGCGAAGAGAAGGGCTCGAACAACAGCTACTTCATTTGCCACAACTCCAACGCGAGCAACTTCCTGTGCTGGCGTCCGTGAGCAATCACGACACCGTGTGATTGCGGACCTGGCCGGCGCCTATCCGACCAGACGGCAAACGAAAGACCGCCACCCCACCCCGGGTGGCGGTCTTTCGTCGCGTCGAGCCCGCGCTCGGCGCGGCGTTCACTAACGGTCAGTTTCGCCCCGCCGCCGCAGACTTCGCCCGCCTCGGGTGCTGAACTGGAACGGTCCTAACCCATCCCTTGGAGGAATCATGGTGAGTCAGATCCGCGAACCGCGGACGGCCGACACCGCACCGACTGGTGTCGCGATCGCGGCCCACGACCTGCGGAAGGCGTATCAGGTCGGCCAGCAGAGCCTGGAGATCCTGCACGGCATCAGCTTGAGCGTTTCGAGCGGCGAACTGGTGGCCGTGATGGGCCCGTCCGGCTCCGGCAAATCGACCCTGATGTACTGCCTGGCCGGCTTGGAGGCCCCGACCGGCGGCCACGTCCAGTTGGCCGGACGTCCCCTGGAGCGACTCTCACGCGCCGACCTGGCCCGGATGCGGCGCACGAGCGTCGGCTTCGTCTTTCAGTCGTACAACCTGATCCCCACGCTGACCGCGGCCGAGAACGTCGCCCTGCCCTATCTGCTGGCCGGACGCAAGCCGGCCGCCGGTCTGGTCGAACAGACCTTGGAGGCGGTCGGCCTGGCGCAGCGCGCCACTGCCCGTCCGCCCTCCATGTCGGGCGGCGAGCAGCAACGGGTGGCTCTGGCCCGCGTGCTGGCCCAACAGCCGGAGGTGATCTTCGCCGACGAGCCCACCGGCGCGCTGGATACCCGCACCGGCGAGTTGGTGCTGGCCGAACTACGTCGCATCGCCCACTCCCCGAAGGGGTGCGTGCTGGTGGTCACCCACGATCCGAGCGTTGCCGCGGCCTGCGACCGCACGCTGTTCCTACGCGACGGGCAACTCGTGCAAGAGCTGCGCGGTGCCTCGGTCGACGTGGTGGCGGCCACCCTGGCAAGGCTCGGCGCCCGCTCCGGAGGCTGATCATGCTGCGGATCTATCGCGCCGAGTTGCGGGACTCGTGGCCCGCCTGGCTCTCGGTGTCGCTCACCTTCATCATGGTGAACGCAGCCCTGGCCCTGACGATCATCGTCGGCTTCACCGGCCTGGCCGCGATGGCCGCTGGCCGGCTCAGTTTTGAGAACTCGGCCGCATGGACGATCGGCCAGGCCCTGGTGCTGCTCGCCATCGTGCTGGTGGCCCTGCCCGTGGTCGGCTCGGCCACCTCGCTCGTGGTCGCCTCGCGGCGTGGCGGGCTCGCCCGGCTGGCGCTCGCCGGGGCCACCCCGGCGCAGGTGCGTGGCGCGATCTCGGCTCAACTGGCCGTGGTGTCGCTGCTGTGCGCGCCGATGGGTGATGCGCTGGCTGTGTTCGCGACATCCCCGTGGCTTGCGCTGATGGACTACCAGGCGCGCAACGAGCCGGGGTGGGTGTCATTGCCGCCCAACTTCGCTCCGCTGCCGATCATCGCCGCCAACCTGATCTGCTCGTTGCTGGTGGTCTGGGCGGGCAGCCGCCAGGCCCGCGTGGCCAGCGAGATTCCACCCGTCGAGGCGCTGCGCCAGTCGCAGGCGCCCGAGCGCCGGACCCGCCTGAAGCCCGGCGGCTGGGCCGTGGCGATCCTCGGCGCGGGGCTGGTCGCGGGGTCGTTCCTCTCGGTGCAGGTGCAACTGGAGCACCGGTACAAAGAGACGGTCAGCAACCTGCTGATCCTCGGTTTCATGCAGGTCTACCTGTGGGGCGGCCTCCTCGCCACGCTCGCGCCCGTGCTGGTCGGCCCACTGACCCGGTGCTGGACGGCGTTGGTACCCACCTCGTCCGGGTCGTGGCAGCTGGCGCGGGCCACCGTCTCGGCACGGGTCGACCGGCTGTACAAGTCGGTCGTGCCGGTGATGTTCACGTTCGCCCTCGGCGTGGGGTCACTCAGCGTCGTCGATTCGATGATCGCCACGATGGCCGTCTCGATGGGCCGCCTCGACCTGGCCGTGCCGATGTGGGACACCTTCGTGCTGCAGTTCGGCCTGCCCCTGGTGATCGCCT
>DAOSUG010000102.1:0-6812 GCA_035378545.1 Micropruina sp.
AGCACGACGAACACCAGCACGAAGGTGGCCACGGCCTCGGTGACCAGGTTCCACACCGTGTCGCGAACCTCGGGACCGGTGGAGAACACGCCGAGCTTGAAGCCCTCGGGGGCGTCGCCGTCGAACTGCTTCTTGTAGGCGAGCCAGGCCAGCACGGCGCCGATGAAGGCGCCCACCATCTGCGCACCGATGTAGGTGAGGATCGAGGCGAAGTTCACCGGAATGCCCGGCACGAAATCGGTGGCGCCGGACGCCACGATGCCCAGGGTGACGGCCGGGTTCAGATGCCCGCCCGACTTGTACGACACGAGGACGCCGGCGAAGACCGCCAGCCCCCAGCCGAAGTTGACCATCAGGAACCCGGTTCCCTCGCCCTTGTTCTTCGGCAGAATGTTGTTGGCAACCACACCGGCGCCGAGCAGCAGCAGCATCGCTGTGCCGACGGTTTCGGAGAGGAAGATGGTTGCAAGAGTCACTGAAATCACTCCCTTCAGGCACCGGTCAGCCGGTGCCGTGCAGTGTCGAGGGGTCCTCCCCCGACAACGAAAAACTACGCCGCACCAGTGGGTGCGACGGGGATTTGCGGGGTGGACGGTGACGTGAGCCGCGCATTCTGTGCCCCTGCCACCGGACGGTCACCCGTGGCCGTCGGGCCCCAGTCTTGCCAGCACCTGCACGGATGCGCTAGTTCTGTGCACGAACGTGCAACGGGAGGTCGAATGAACGCGCGATACGACGACATGTACCAGGCGGCGTCCCGCTACTACATCCAGGGCGAGACGATGGACGCCATCGCCAAGCAGTTGGGCTTGTCCCGCTCGACGGTCAGCCGCCTGCTCAAGGACGCGCGCGCCAGCGGTCTGGTACGCATCACGCTGGCCGATCACACCGGCTCCCGCTCGCCGCTCGCCGGCGCACTGGTGAAAACGTTCGGGGTGCGGGTGCACCTGGTGACGGTGCGCGACAGCCTTTCCGACTACCGGCGCTTCGATCAGGTAGCCCGGTTGGCCGGACGCCTGCTCTCTGAGGCGGTGGCCGACCAGTGCACGATCGGCATCGCGTGGGGGGTGACCGCGTCCGCCGTGGTGCGCTACCTGCAGCCCAAGCCGCTGGTCGGTTCGACCGTGGTGCAGCTCAACGGGGGCACCAACCAGTGGGGCTCGGGCATTCCCTACGTGGGTGAGATTCTGCAGAGCGTCTGCGACGCGTTCAGTTCGCGGGTGGTCTACTTTCCGGTTCCCGCATTCTTCGACTACGCCGAAACCAAGAGTGCGATGTGGCGCGAGCGTTCGGTGCAGAACGTGGTCGGGTTGCAGCGGCGAACGGACGTCGCGGTGTTCGGGGTGGGGTGCCTGAGGGCGCGGGTGCCGTCCCACGTCTACAGCGCCGGCTATCTGGACGATGACGACAAGCGTGCGCTGAGCGCCGACGGCGTGGTCGGCGACGTGGCGACGGTGCTGTTGCGCGAGGACGGTTCGTGGAAGGACATCGGGTTCAACGAACGCGCCTCGGGGCTCACGCCGGCCGAACTGGCCCGGGTGCCACGCCGGTTCTGCGTGGTGGCCGATCCGTCACGTGCCGCCGCGGTGGTGGGGGCACTTCGCGCCGGTACCACCACCGACCTGGTGATCGACAACGCCACCGCGCTGGCCGTACTGGAGCGGCTGTAGTGCCGCGGCCACGAGCCGTGATCGGGCCGGCGTCGTTGCTGGAGTCGGCGGATCGTCCGGCCTGGTGGACGCCGCCCGGCCGGCCGCACCGGCTGGAGGCGCTGATCGGAGACCCCCAGGCCGACGGCACGCTGCGCATCGAGCACTGGTTCTGTGGCCAGCATCGTCCGGACAACCCGTGGGTACGCGGCGACGCGATCAGCGATCGGGCGCTGGCGCCGGCAGCACTGACCCAGCGGGGACGTCCCGGCACGGCGGCCCACGAACTGGTGGCGCACATACCCGAGGCCGACGGCCTGATCGAGTACGCCTGGGCGGTGAACCAGTCATCGCCGATGCGGTGGCGCCGCGTGGGTGCCGCCCCGGCTGTTCCGGCGCCGAGACGTCCGGCCTGGGACGGCCCCGAGCACGCGGCCGAGTGGGGTGGCGGCACCGTGATCGCCACCGCGACCGCCGCCACCCGGCTGCGGTCGGGCTGGGTGCAGGCGCTGGTGCAGGTGGACGACTCGCTCTACCACCTGCATCGCCAGCAGCACGGTCAGCGGGTGCGCTGGGTGCGGCACGCGTGCCTGCGGTTGCGGGATCACGACGCTTTCGAGGTGGCGCCCGAGCCGTCGGTCAAGCTCGCGCAGGTCACCGGCGAACGCGACTCGCAGCCCCGTCCGGGTTCGACGGGGGCGACCCTGTCGTCCTCGGAGTCGGTCGCCGGGGTGCGTGGTACCGATCTGGGCGTGCGCGTCGAGGCGGACGGGCGCTCGTTCCTGCTGTTCGGCGACACCCACTGGACCCGGCCCTGGCTGGGCACCCGCGACTCGATCGCCGAGGTGCGGGACGCCTCCGCGGAACGTCCGGACGTGGTGTTCCACGGCTCGCCCCTGTCGATCAGGGGCGGCGGCACCACCCTGCGCGAGTACGACGTGCCGCTGGACGCCTTCAGCCTGGAGGGCAGACAGTACGCGTTCTTCACCTCCAACCACTTTCGCGACGCACAGGTGATGGGACGCAGCGTGCTCACCCGGGCACCACGGCTGCGGATCGACCCACGGGCACGCCGGCGTCCGCTGCGGTTCGGCTACCTGGGCACTCTCTCGACCCACCGCTTCATCAACGTCTCGGCGCAGCGGGTCGGCGATCAGCTGTACCTGTGGGGCAGCGGCGCCTACCGCGCGGACGACCTGCGGCTGGCCGGTGTCGATCTGACCGTCCCCGGCCTGGCGCAGGGCCTGCGGGCCGGCAACGCCGCACCCTTGCTGGCCGCGGTCCGCTACTGGGCGGGGCCGCAGGTCGAGACCTCCGACTCCGTCATCCCGGCGAACGCCGGGATCTCCACCCCGCGCCCCACGGTCTCGACAAGCTCGACCGGCGGGGCAGGCTCGACCGACTCCGGCCAGGCCTGGTCCACCCGTGAGGCGGACGCGCGTCCGTTGTTCACCCCGGGCGCCCACGGCGAGGTCTCGGTGCGCTGGGTGTCGCAGGTGCGGCGCTACCTGATGCTCACCATGTCGGGCCCGGACGACACCATCGGGCCCGCGGTGGTGCTGCGGTGGGCGGCCAATCCCTGGGGGCCGTGGTCGTCCCGGCTGCGGCTGTTCGACTGGATCGACTCGGGCATGAGCTTCGGCGACCCCGCCCACCGCTTCATCAAGGCCATGGCCGACGGCAGTGATCCGGTGGGTGATGCCATTTTCCGTGGCCAGTCAACGGCCACCGGGGCCGCGTACGCGCCCTACTTCTACGATGCCCGGGTCGAGGGGGACGCGCTGGTGCTGCGATACACGCTGTCCACCTGGAACCCCTACCAGGTCGTGCTGATGCAGCATCGTCTCGAGCTGGCCCGGTTGGCCACGGAGCAGGCGAAGGGCGGCTCTGACGGGCCGGCGGATCAGGTTCGGTAGATCAGAAACAGCGCGAACCCGATCAACACCAGTCCCAGCACCGGCAGGCCGATCCGCAGCACGCCGTCGGTGACGGACCCCCGCACCCGCCGGCGGTTCAACCAGACGATCAGGCCGGCCGACGCGCCCGTCACCAGCGGAACCACCGCGCTTGGCCACCAGGGCCGGCCATGCTGCACCGCGGCCTGCACGCCGAAGCCGATGAAGGTGAGTGCAGCGATAGCCAGACCGATGAGCACCAACCGCTGGCCGATCGGCCCGGCCGAGGGCGGGTTCATGCTCGCAGCGTAACCCGCGACGCCCCGTCCGAACGGCACCTCTTGTCGTGATCGATGGTGGCGGTAGAGAATCCGGTTGTAATCTCACATCAAATGTGAAAAATGCATCCAGCGCTGATGCACAGAGGTCGATCGGGCTCACCGTGGCTTGCACATCCGCTCCCCGTGCGACGTGTGGCCCCGCAGCGGCGCTGATGCTGAATAGCCTGGTCAGCAACAACCCCCAGTGACTGGACGTCGTCGTCCGGCCCACCGATCGGAGGTCAAGGTGAAGACACTCTCAGCAGACGTCGTCGTGGTGGGTGGTGGCTCGACCGGCGCCGGCGTCGTGCGCGACGTCGCGATGCGCGGCTACACGGCGATCCTGGTCGACCGGGCCGACCTGGCCCAGGGCACCACCGGGCGCTACCACGGCCTGCTGCATTCCGGCGGACGCTACGTGGTCAGCGATCCACACTCGGCCACCGAATGCGCCGAGGAGAACGCGATCGTCACCCGCATCAACGCCGATGCCGTCGAAACCACCGGCGGGTACTTCGTCGCCACCGAGGTGGACGACCCGGCCTGGGGCGACGACTGGGCCAAGGGCGCGACCGACACGAAGGTGCCCTTCGAGGAGGTGTCGGTCACCGAGGTGCTCACGGCCGAGCCGCGGGTCAACCCGAAGATCAGCCGTGCCTTCAAGGTACTGGACGGCACGGTCGATGGCTGGCAGATGGTGTGGGGCGCGGCCAACTCGGCCAAGCACTACGGCGCGCAGGTCCTCACCTACCATCGGGTGACCGGCATCAACCGCGACGGCGACCGGGTCAGCCAGGTGATCTGCACCGATGAGAAGACCGGCGAGCAGGTGCGCATCGACACCAACTTCGTGCTGAACTGCGCGGCCGCCTGGGGCGGTCAGATCGCGGCGATGGCCGACTGCCACGACGTGCAGGTGGTTCCGGGCGCCGGCATCATGATCGCGATGAACCACCGGCTGACCAACTCGGTGGTCAACCGCCTGACCTACCCCGCTGACGGCGACATTCTGGTGCCGGTGCACACGGTGTGCGTGATCGGCACCACCGACAAGAAGGCCGACGACCCCGACCAGCTGCAGATCGCCTGGGACGAGGTGCAGCAGATGATGGACTGCGGTGAGTTGCTGGTGCCCGGCTTCCGCAAGGCACGCGCGATCCACGCCTGGGCGGGCGCCCGTCCGCTGGTGAAGGACTCGCGGGTCGGCTCCGGTGACACCCGGCACATGAGCCGTGGCATGTCGATCATCGACCACTCCGAGCGCGACGGGCTGAAGGGCCTGCTCACCATCGCCGGCGGCAAGCTGACCACCTACCGGCTGATGGCCGAAAAGGTGGTGGACGCCATGTGCACCCAGCTGGACGACCCCCGTCCGTGCCGCACCGCCACCGAAGCCGTGCCGGGCTCCGAGACGGGCAAGAACTACGTGATCACGCACCGGCTCGACGAGCGCGAGCACGACCGCACCGAGGACCAGATCCTGTGCGAGTGCGAGCTGATGAGCAAGGGCATGTTCACCCGCGCCCTCGCCGATCAGCCCAAGGGCAGCTTCGACGACCTGCGCCGCCAGCTGCGGCTCGGCATGGGCCCCTGTCAGGGCGGCTTCTGTTCGATGCGGGCCACCGGCGTGGCGCTGCAGAGCGAGCACATCGACATCGAGCGTGCGACCGGCCTGCTGCGGCTGTTCCTGAAGAACCGGTGGATCGGCATCTGGCCGATCCTGTACGGCGACCAGGTGAGACAAACAGCACTCGACAACTGGATCTTCCAGGGAACGCTCGACGTCGAGCACCTTCCCGGCCCGACGCATGAGGAGGTCGTGTGATGACACGAGTCGTGGTGATCGGCGCCGGTCTGGCCGGGCTGGTCGCGTCCATTCGACTGGCGGACGCCGGGGCGCGCGTCGCCCTGCTGAACAAGGGCACCGGCGGCCTGCAGCTCGGCCAGGGAACGATCGACGTGCTCGGCTACTCCCCCGAGCGGGTGCAGCGTCCGCTGGACGAGCTCGCCGGCTTCGCCGATCGTCATCCCGGCCATCCCTACGGCCTGCTGGACGCGGCGCTGGTCGGCCGCTCGGTCGACTACCTCAAGGAGCTGCTCGGGCCGGGCCTGGTGACCGGCGACCCGGCGGTCAATCTGCAGCTGCCGACCGCGGTGGGCGCGATCCGTCCGACGGCGCTGGCCTCGCCCAGCATGACCGCCGGCGCCTGTGTGGACGGGGCCGAGTTCGTCATCGTCGGGTTGCGCCGGCTCAAGGACTTCTACCCCGAACTGGTGGCCGCGAACCTCTCGCGCACCGACCTGCCCGGCGGCGGACGGCTGCGTGCCCGGCCCGTGGTGCTCGACATTCCCGTGCGCGAGCACGAGGTCGACTCCAGTGGGCTCACCTACGCCCGGGCGCTGGACGAGCCGGACTACCGGCGTCGCTTCGCCCAGGCCGTCAAGGCGGTCGTCGGTGAGGGCGAGACGGTCGGCCTGCCCGCCGTGCTGGGCCTGGACGACCACGGGGCCTGGGCCGAGATCGCCGAGTTGATCGGGGCACCGGTGTTCGAGATTCCGCTGCCACCGCCGTCCGTGCCGGGCATGCGGCAGAACCGTGCGCTGCTCGCGCGGGCCAAGGCGGCGGGCGTCCGGGTGGTGCCGGGTAGCCGGGTGACCGGTTTTCGTAGTTCGGGCGGCGCGGTCGACAGCGTGCAACTCGCCACGGCCGGCGGTGACCGCGACTTCGTGGCAGAGGCTTTCGTGCTTGCCACGGGTGGTTTCGAGTCGGGCTCACTGAGCGCTGACTCGTACCACAACCTGCACGAGGCGGTCTTCGACCTGCCGTTGCGCCGACCGGAGGGAGCGCTGGTGCATGGCGACTACTGGGGCGACCCGCAGCCGCTGTTCGCCGTCGGTGTCGAGACCGGCCCCGACCTGCTGGTCCACCACCCCGGCGGGGACGCCGT
>DAOSUG010000103.1:0-6767 GCA_035378545.1 Micropruina sp.
AGTTGTGGCCGAGCTGCAGCGCTTCGCGCAGCGACAGCTCGAGCACCTTCTTGGCCCGCGGCGTGAACGGGATGTGCCCGGTCGGCGCCTGCTGGCCCTGGCCGATGATCTCTTCGACCTGCTCGCGGACGGCCTCGAGCGAAATGCCCAGCGCCTCCAAAGCCTTGGCGGCGACGCCTTCACCCTCGTGAATCAGCCCGAGCAGAATGTGCTCGGTGCCGATGTAGTTGTGGTTCAGCATGCGGGCCTCGTCCTGCGCCAGGACGATGACCCGTCGTGCACGGTCGGTGAACCGGTCGAACATATTCCGCACTCCTCACTCCGGCCTGCGCCGGGGGGCGCTCCGGCAGGGTCGGCCGACCCGGCCCGGGCGCCATCAGTCTATTCAACTCACGCGAGCAGAGTTCTGTTCCGGCTTCGCCCACGGCGAACGGCCCCGGAATGACTCCGGGGCCGTTGCGCTGCGTCAGGTGTGGCTTGGTCAGCCGTGCGCCCGGTCGTACGCCTCGCGCACCTCGGCCGGAACCCGTCCGCGGGCCGAGACGTTGTAGCCGTTCTCGGCAGCCCAGACCCGGATCTCGCCGGCCGAACTGCCGCCTGCGCGCCGCCGCCCGGCGGCCTTGCGGCGCCCGCCGACCCGCCGTCCGGACGCCACGTAGGGCGCCAGCAGGTCGCGCAGTTTCTGGGCGTTCGACTCGGACAGATCGATCTCATAGCTGACCGAATCGATACCGAAGACAATGGTCTCGGCCGCTTCGCTGTTGTCCAGATCGTCTTCGAGACGATAGACGATGCGTTGCGCCATATGGTTACCTCCCACGTTGATGGATTGTGCCACTTCGAGCTGTTCCCCCGTTCAGCCTCAGTGCAAGATCACCCTACATGCAAACAAATATCATGCAAAGTGACCGGGCCCGCGCACGCAATGCAAAATCTTTCCTTCAGCTGTGCATCGCCTGAGACCGTGGACGGGCGCCGGACGCGCCGACGCCAATGCATGGGGCGAAATCGACCATTGCGGCCCCGCACAAATGCGCGATCAGGCGGATTGCGGCACAAGCACGACCGAAATGCCCGCTGGTTCGCCCACAGCTGCGGACGCGGGCTGCGATCGGTGAGGAGCCGGCCCATTCGCGCCCGCCGCCAACACCGCCTGCAACTCGAGTTCGACCCGGAGTGCCTCGTGATTGCCGCGCAAGGTGGACAGTTGCTGCTGCAGTTGAGACGAAAGCGCGCGGGCCTGATCGCGCTCGTCACGCAACTCGCCCAGCCGAGAACTCAGCACCCGCAGCACGGCCGACTGCCGAGCGCGTTCGGCGTGCAACTGCTCGGCGTGCTGCATGGCCTGACCGAGCTCGGCGGCCAGGCGGGCGCGCTCGATGAGGCGCCGCTCGCGCCAGGCCAAGGTGCACACCAGCAGGGCGCCGGCCAGCAGGGCGGCCAGCGCCACCCCGCGAACCGGAAGCGCACCGAACACCACCGCCGGCGAGGCAACGCCGGCGACCAGCGCGAGCATCGTGGACGCGAGAATGCGGACGGCCGGAGGCCGGCTCAGTCGACCCGTTCGAGGCTTCACGAGCGCAGCCTAACCGGGGCTGGGCGCGCCCCCCGGCTGGCCCTTGGGCGCGTCGTCCGAATCGTCGTCGGGCGGCACCTGGCAGGCCCGTTCGAGTGCCCAACCGGCGCCAGCGAGGCCCACGCTGAGCACCGCGACCACCGAGGCCACCAGCACTCGCTCACGCGGCAGTGTGGCGTCCACGTTCGGCAACTGGCGCAGCACCAGCACCAGGTAGCCCGCGGCCAGCGCCGTGCCACCGAGCAGCGCCGCCTTGCCGGCCAGCACCAGACCCACCGCCCGGGCGGGTTCGATGGTCCTGCGGCGGACCTGCACCGTACGGTGCGTCCAGCGGGCGGTCAGCCAGGTGGCCAGCGCGAGCACTGCCACCACGACGGCGGCCAGCACCGGAACAGTCGGCAGTGGCCAGGCGAAACTCTCGGCCACGGACAGCGCGATCCAGGTCAGGCCCGCGCCGATCAGTGCGGCGACCGCCAACGCCGTGCGTCCGGTCGGGTGCACCGTGGGGCCGGGTTGTGGCATCACAGCTCGATGACGAGATCAGGACGCAGCCGGATGCCCGACCGGTCCAGTGTGGCCACGAGATCCGCCACCAGACCCTGTTCGGGAAGTGTGGCGGCGGGGTCGATGTCGAGCCATGGCACCAGCACGAACGCCCGCTCACGCGCACGCGGATGCGGGAGGGTGAGCACGGGGGTGTTCTTGATGCGCTCACCCACCACGATCACGTCCACATCGAGGGTACGCGGGCCGCCGGGCAGCTCTCGGGTGCGGCGATAGGCGTTCTCGATCGCCTGGGCCCGTTCGAGCAGCACCAGGGACGCCAGCGCGGTGTCGGCGCGCACCACGGCATTGAGAAACTTCGGCTGGTCGAGCACCGGACCGACCGGGTCGGTCTCATAGACCGGCGACACGTCGACGACGCTGAGGTTGGGGGTGGCGCGCAGTGCGTCCACAGCGGCCTGCAGATAGGCAAGCCGGTCGCCGAGGTTGGACCCCAGTGAGAACACCACCGGCCGGATCGGCACCATGCCGACCAGGGTGTCGACGTCGAAATCCAGGTGTGCGTTCGGGTAGAAGTCGGGCTCGCTCATGCCTGGCGACTCCTGCGGATGGTCACGGCCACATCGCGCAGGTCGACCGGCATGGCGGCGTCCGGCTTGTGGACGGTCACCTCGACGGAGTCGATCCGCGGGTGCTGCAGGCAAGCGGCCGCGATGCGTTCGGCGAGCGACTCGATCAGGTTGACGGGATCACCCGTGACCGCGGATTCGACGGTGCGCGACAACTGTGCGTAGTCGACGGTGGTGGCCAGGTCATCCGAGTGGGGACGGGGGGCCAAAGCACAGTCGAGGTCGACCTCGAACGCCTGTGGCTGGGTGCGCTCGAAGTCATGAACGCCGTGAATTGCGCTGAACCGCAGACCGGTCAGCCGCACCCGATCGGGAACGGTTGCTGCCATGCACTCACCTCCGCACCGACCCTACTGCACGCCGCGGACGGCCTCTGAGCCCATCCGCCGGACCACCGCGATGGCGTCGCGATGGGCCCGGGCGGCGTGCGTACGCACCGCCCACACGCCCTGTTGGGCGAGCAACGTGGTGAGGGCGAGGGTGGCGTCGTCGCGCTCCTGAGGCGGACGTCCGCTCAGCAACTCACCGAGGAACCGCTTGCGCGAGGCGCCCACCAGCAGCGGGTGCCCGAGCCCCTGCAGAGCGTCCAGGTGAGCCAGCAGGCTCCAGTTGTGGGCGGCGGTCTTGGCGAAGCCGAGTCCGGGGTCGAGCACCAGGTTGCGGGGTGCAATGCCGGCCGCCAGGGCGGCATCACGTCGGGCGGCCAGTTCGGCGCACACGTCGGTGACCACGTCGTCATAGACCGCGAGGCTCTGCATGCGGTCGGACTGGCCGCGCCAGTGCATGGCGATATAGCCGACCCCGAGCCGGGCGACGGTGCCCAGCATGGCCGGGTCGCCCAGGCCGCCGGAGACGTCGTTGACGATCGTCGCGCCGGCGCCGACCGCGGCCTGCGCCACCTCGGCGCGCATGGTGTCGACGCTGACGATTCCTCCGGCCGCGCTGATCGCCGAGATCACCGGCACGACCCGATTCAGCTCTGTCTCGACGCTCACCCGCACCGCGCCGGGCCGGGTCGATTCGCCACCCACGTCGACGATGTCGGCACCATCGGCAAGCAGGTCGCGTCCGTGGGCGATGGCAGCTTCGGCATCGAGGTACGCTCCGCCGTCCGAGAACGAGTCGGGGGTGACATTGACGATGCCCATCACCAGGGTGCGCCCCTGATCGAAAAGCTGCCGCACGCAGGCAGCCTAGTGGCAGGGCAGAGAGAGTGCGCCCGGCAGCCGTCACGGCTCAGTTCAGACAGCGCGCGACCCGCTCGACCACCACCTCGGGGCGCAGCATGATCTCTTTGGCCTGCCAACGGACCATGGCGTACCCCTGGTCGCGCAGCGCCTGCTCGCGCTCCTTCTCGCGGACGTACCCCTGCGCGTCGGCGTACTTCACCGCGCCGTCGCACTCGCCGATCAGCATCTGCTCGGGCCAATAGAAGTCGGGGTACAGCTGCCCGATAGGTGTCTCGAACCTCGGTTGGCACAGCGGCTCCGGCAGACCGGCGAGGGCGAAGTGGCCGGCCGAGAGCGACTCGGGCGCCGACTCGCGCCGCGGGTCGGCTAGGTCGATCGCCAGTAGCAGCGTCGCGGCGCATCGGCTTGATGCCGACTGTTCGAACAGCTGCCGCACCGCGGTGCGCAGTCGCGGGTTGGCGTAGTCCGATCGCCGCGGCTGAGCCACCATCGCGGCGCAGAGCCGCCGCGCGGCACCGTCGAGAATCACCAGGCCGTCGGGCAGCGGCCGCCCGGCAGCCAAGTCGACGGCGGTGCGGGCGAGTGAAGTGACCGGACGCCCGCCCGCGTCACGAGTGACCTGCGCGGCGGGCAAGGGTGCGACGTGGTGTCGAGCCGGCTTCACCCGGGACCGTGCGGCTTCGGCCCGGGGCAGGGTGATGCTGACGCCACACTCGTACCACTGGCTGAAGCCGGGGTGCGGCAATCCCCAGGCGGTGGCCGCCGATTGGTGGCTGAGCACCCCGGTCGGGTGCAGGGTCAGCTCTGCAACGGCCCGCAGCAGATGCTGCTCGCGCGGCTCAGGTGGCCACATCGCGGCTTCGATGTAGACGCCCTGCCTGATCCGATGCAGTCGCCCGGCCACCAATGCTGAGCGGATCATGGCGTCGGTCACTCCCGAGGAGGTCAGGGCAGCTCGGCTCATCGGCTGCTTCGGCAACAGGCACGGGCGAGGTGTTCGCATCCCCACAGGTTGCCGGTCTCCACCGGCGGAAAGCCGCCCCGAGGGATCGCAGCGGAGAATCTGTGGATAACCTTCCCTCGACTCGGAGTCAGCACGACCTGGCGGGGGGCGGCCATGCCCTCATCGCTTGCGCGGCCCAGTTTCTGGTGGTTATGGCGCAGACTGGCGCTCTACTGGGACCCACCGCCTTCAGGCGCCACTATTTGGTTGCAATAGATACCCCCCAGGGGTATTGGTATCAACCATACAGTGGCGTCGCCGGAACCCGACCGACCATAACCACGGAAAGTGGCGCTCAGCCGATGATCAGGCTCATCGCCTCGGCCCTGGTGGCCGGGTTGCGCAAGGCACCCCGGACGGCCGAGGTGACGGTTTTCGACCCCGGCTTGCGCACGCCTCGCATCGTCATGCACAAATGCTCGCACTCGATCACCACAATGACCCCCCTGGGCCTGAGGTGCTCGACCAGGGCGTCCGCGACCTGCGTGGTGAGCCGCTCCTGCACCTGGGGGCGCTTCGCGAACACATCCACCAGGCGGGCGAGCTTACTCAGGCCCGTGATGCGGCCCTCGACGGCCGGGATGTACCCCACGTGCGCCACCCCGGTGAACGGCACCAGGTGATGCTCACAGATGCTCCACACCTCGATGTCCTTCACCAGCACCAGCTCGTCGTGGGCGATGTCGAAGGTGGTGGCCAACACCTCGTCCGCGCTCTGGTCGATGCCGACGAACATCTCTGCGTAGGCCCGGGCCACGCGGGCCGGGGTGTCGCGCAGACCTTCGCGGTCGGGGTCGTCGCCGATCGCGACCAGCAGTTCCCTGACCGCGGCGGCGACCCGCGGCTGGTCCACCGCCACCTCAGCGCCCCTGCGAGGGCCCCCAGCCGCCGTCCGGCTGCTGGGGAGGCGTGGCACCGTCCGGGCCGGGCTGTCCGGGGCCGTACTGCCCCTGACCGTAGGGGGTCTGCCACGGCGGCGTGCCCTGCTGGCCATAGGGCGGGCCGGAGGGCGGCTGCGCCTGCGGGCCGGACGGACCCACGTCGTAGGGCGGCATGGGGCCGCCGGCGCCGGGGCCGGTGGGCACCGGGACCTGGATGTTGCCGTTGGGACCGAGCAGCGGCGGCCCATAGGTCGGATCCGGCTTGGGTGCGGGCGGTGGCGGGTCGACCGGCGGAACCTCGGAGGGCACCCGGGTCTGCGATCCGGTCCAGGCCGGACGCTTCGGATGCCGCTGCAGCTTCTCGAAGATCGTCGCGACCTGCTCCTTGTCGAGGGTCTCCTTCTCGAACAGTTGGCGCACCAGCTCGTCCAGCACCTCGCGGTTCAGCACCAGGCAGTCGAACGCCTCCTGGTGCGCGGTGTTGATCAGGGCGGCCACCTCGTCGTCGATGGCGGCGGCGACCGCGTCGGAGTAGTCGCGGTGACCGCTGCCCATGCCGGCCTGCATGCCCAGGAACGGCTCGTCGGAGTCGTTGCCCAGCTTGACGGCACCCAGCCGCTCGGTCATGCCGTACTTGGTGACCATGGCCCGGGCGGTGTTGGTGGCCTTCTCGATGTCGTTGGCCGCGCCGGTGGTGGGGTCGTGGAAGACGAGTTCCTCGGCGGCCCGGCCGCCCAGCATGTAGGCCAGCTGGTCGAGCAGTTCGCCGCGGGTCTTGGAGTACTTGTCCGAGTCGGGCATCACCATCGTGTAGCCGAGCGCGCGGCCGCGGGGCAGGATGGTCACCTTCTGCACCGGGTCGGTACCGGGCATCGCCGCAGCGACCAGGGCGTGGCCGCCCTCGTGGTAGGCGGTGATCAGCAGTTCGCGCTCGTTCATGATCCGGGAGCGCTTCTGCGGCCCGGCGATCACCCGGTCGATGGC
>DAOSUG010000104.1:0-6757 GCA_035378545.1 Micropruina sp.
CCGCAACAATCGACACCAGCCACCCCGAGGGACGGGCTGACGTATAGAGCGCTCCGCTCTCACCTCATCCGCTCCTCTATGCCGCCCTCCGGGCGCACGGTCGCTCAGGTTGGAATGGTCGACCGCCAGTCCCGCTTGTGGAGGGTCGGCCTCTTCACTGGCTGCCAGTAGCGTTGTTCCGTGAGTGAGTGGAGCCAAGAGCAACGACACGTGAGCCGGGCCTACGACGACTGGTGCCTCGTAGAAGCCGATATCAGGGCGTTCCTGAACCTGACTGTTCAATGGGTGACATCTGCCCATGATGAAGCGTGGATTACCGCTCAGGCGGTGGCGGACCAAGTGTTCGACCCCGACAAGCACGACACTGATCTATCTGTTGGCTTCTATGAGGACAAGGTGAACCAGCTCTGGCGCCAGAACCATCTCTGGATGGTGAGCGCAGCAGCACTCAAGGACGCGGTCACAGCCTTCGAGGTCTACCTCGAAATCGGTGCCTTGGAGGCCATTCGCCGTCATGGCTTCGGGTTTAGGACGGGACGCCTCGAGTCTCCGTCATGGTCGGACCTCAAGAAGGTCCACGAGTTCCTCGGCACCACGATCGACCCCGAACCCGTGCAGTACGTCAGGTCGCTCCGACACCTTCTAACTCATCAGCGCGGCGAGCTGCGCACACCCGAGTCACGAGAGCAGTTCGCTCACGAATCCGAGGGCGATCGCAGCTATAGGCGCGAGGTGACGCTCGACAAGCAACGGGTGACTCAGTTCATGAATGACTTAGCCACGACCGTCGCGGACTGCGACCGCCAGATTTGGGGAATGGCATGGGGCTCGCTGCACGTGCCTGACCTCTCGCCGCTCTCAGGGCGACGAGGACCACTTGCAGCCATCTCGAAACGCGCGGCGAAGTAGGACCGACTCGAGTGGCTCCGCTGTCACCGCTGATGACGACACCCGTGAACTGGCTGGCCACGCTCAAACGTCCGACTCTGCCGCGTGCCGTGACTCACGATGAACGACAGACTGGGGACATGCTGACGCCATTTCCCGACGGCAGAGGGCCGATCGCTGCGGGGTGCCGACACTCGATCGGCCGACGCATCGACGGCACGGTCCTGACCGCGGGAAACGGTGCAGCCGGCGAATGCTCGGTTGCCGGCTGGTCGGATGTGGTGGCCGTCGCCGTCGGCAACGTCCACGCCTTCAGCAACACCGGCAAATCACACACCCTCGGCCTGCGAGCTGATGGCACTGTGCTCGCCACAGGATGGAACACCCACGGCCAGTGCAACGTCGGCGACTGGGCGAACGTCCGCGCCATCGCTGCCGGGTGGCGCTTCTCCCTCGGTGTCACCGCAGACGGTCACGTGGTCGCCACCGGCCGCGCCGCAGAGGGCCAGATCGCCGTCGATGAGTGGGAGCAGGTGAGGTCGGTTGCCTGCGGTGACTGGCACAGCCTCGGCCTCCAGGCCGCCGGCCGCGTCCTGGCTGCAGGCAACAACCGCGCCGGGCAGCTCAACGTCCACGCCTGGCAGGACGTCGTGCAGGTGGCGGCCGGCTACCAGCACTCCCTCGGTCTCACCGCCGATGGCCGAGTGATTGCAGCGGGAGCCAAGGCCAGTGGTGTTCGCGAAGTCACGGCATGGGATTCCATCGCCCAGGTGGCAGCAGGCAGCCACCACAGTGTGGGCCTCGCCCGGACAGGGACGGTCGCGGCCGCGGGGTCCAACGCCTACGGTCAGTGCAACACCCAGGAATGGCGCGACATCGTCGCAGTCGCCGCAGGCGCTCAGCACACGCTCGGCCTTCGTGCGGACGGCACTGTCCTGGCTACCGGCGCCAACGATCATGGCCAGTGTGACGTTCACGGATGGGCTGACCTGGCCTGATCCCCAACGCGATCATCTGTCGCTGGTCTCGCGCAAGGTGGGTCCATTTCTGGCCGTCATTCCGGGGTACAAGTGAATAGCACGTCGAGGTCGTCGGTGATCTTCGCCGCCGCCTTGGCCACCTCACCCCGTACTCGGCGGCCAGCGCCTTGGCTGCCGCGCGAGCATGGTCGACGTCCCCGGCGGCGTAGATCTCGGCCAGCGCCTTCTTCGAACCATCATCCACGACGGTTCGAGCTCGGCGCCCAGATGAATCTTCCCCTTCCGGTCGCCGGACACGTGAGGGCAGACGAGACCCACCGGTGACGGTGCGGGCCCGAACGTCCGGATCTGCCGCGGTGTGCGAGGGTAGCCTTTCGGCTGGCTGCCACCCGAGCCCGACCGCCCTAAATGCCGCGGTCACGTTGGCAATGGGCTCCTTGCTGGGTTGGTTTGGGGCCCGATGTCGGTCTTCGGTTCGCCTGACTCGGCTGAGCGCACCTCGCATCTCTCCATGAAACGGGAGAGCAGCGAGAGCGTTGCGAGGAGTTCAAACGCTTCCTGCTCGGTGAGCACACCTTGCCTGTGGGTTGCCGGGTTGCGAACCGTCATCTGCACCCCTGGCGCGAACTGACGTAGGCCGTCCTGCATCGTCTTCACGTCGCGATCTTCTGGGTCCCCTGGCCAACGAAGGCGAGGGCGACCAGGGGCCGGCTCGTTTACAGAGAACAGCTGCTGCCAGATGGAGGTGTCAGCGATGTCATTTCGCACACCCAGCCCCTTGGCGGCGCTTACGACGGCGTCAGCTGCCGCCTGAACAGCTGCTCGCAGCTGGTGCATGGTCCAGAATGGAGCGGCAGCGTTCCATACGGTGGGGTGCAACGAGGCTGGCCCCAGAACCGGAAGCGCCACGGACTTCTCCGCCTCCTCGGCCTCCGCCATCATCGTGGACAACACTCCCAAGGATCGGGCGATGATCCTTCTGAGTTCACTCGGGTAGAGGAACGCCTTCGGTCGCAGCATCGTGTCCCAGTTGGAGAACGGGTCCACGACGCCGACTCCCTGCACCACCATGTGCGCCCCCGTCAGCTCGGCCACCGATGAGCACTCCCCGGCGCGCCGTGCGACCGCATCCGTTCTCTTAGCGGCTTCGTTCGCGTCTGCCCCCTCTTTGGGCCAACACGTGGGAAGGTAGCCGAGCCCTGGTCCACTCATGCTTCCCTCCTCGTGGAGTTCCATGAATGCCTCGAACGACTCCTGAAACCGTTCGAGCGATTCGATGGTCCGGCGGAGGTATGCGGGTGTCTTGTCGGTCACATCCACATCTTCGCGTGTCGCAGTCGATCCAGAGGTGCAGGCAATGAAGGGCTAATGGCGCATCGCGGGTCTGGGAGGCGCACTACTTCCCTAACGCGCGCTTCTGCCGCGTGCAGGTCGATTGCGCGTTGAGGTCGTAGAAGAGGTCGGCGTCCATCGCGGGCCATCGCCGAGGCCAACGAGGGACTCCAACCTGGGCAAGAAGTACCCTGCCACCGTCTCGACCTGGGAGAACGCGTGGGACCGGTTCATCCCCTTCCTGCAGTTCGGGCCCGCGCTCCGCAAGGTCATCTACACCACCAACGCGATCGAGTCGCTGAACTACCAGCTCCGCAAGATCATCAAGAACCGGGGCCACTTCCCCAACGACACCGCCGCGGTCAAGCTGCTCTGGCTGGCGATCTGCACCATCGAGGACAAAAGAGCCCGCGAACGTGCGAAGGAAGCCGGCCTACCCGCCACCAAGCGCAAGGCCGAGGCCCGACTCGTGGAAGGCGCCACCCTCCAAGGCTGGAAAGCCGCCCTCGGGGAACTCGCCCTCGTCTACCCCGACCGAATCAACCCCTACCTCTAACCCATCAAAACGGGGTCTTACACAGACAACTCAACAACCTCGCCCTCCACTCCCAGGCCGGTCAGCCGGGCGGCCAGGGCGGTGGTCCACTGGGTGAGTTCCTCATCCGTTCCCTCCACCAGCAGGGCGAATCCCCGCGGGACGGGGTACCAGGGCCAGGACCGCCGGGAGATCCCCGTACCGGAGAACCCCCCTTCCACCTCGCGACCGACACGAACCTCACCGAGCCCGAGCCGGTGTGCCGTCGCACCCCCGTGGCGGCCACACCGTGACCACCGTGGCCCCGCGTCCGGCGTGGACCCTGCTCACCAACCACGGGCACGTGCTCCTGGCGGTGGCGGGCGTGCCGGACGCGCGCGTCGCCGACATCGCCGCAGCCGTGGGCATCACCACCCGCGCCACTCTCACGATTCTCCACGACCTCGCGGAAGCAGGCTTTGTTCGCCGCACGAAGATCGGGCGACGCACCCACCCGGCACTTCCGCCGCCGCACCCTGGCCGAGCACGGGATTGGCGAACTCCTCGCTCTCATTGCCCGGCACGCGCGTCCCAACCTGAACAACTCGGCACTCCCAGCACAATGCGGCGTTCACGACGACACCGCCCGTCGCCAAGAGACAGCCGCGATGCCCAGCCAGCGCTTCATCGCCCGACCCTCGCGGACCTCACGCCCCCGGGGAACCGCACGCCCTTTCCCTCGCGTCCTTCGAGCGCCACCTGAGACCGCCCCAGCTCAGATGGTCGGAGGTGAGGTCGCCTGGAAGCGCGCCACCTGCATGGCTCCCATGAGGACGGCCAACATCCCCGGACACGCCAGCCACGGATCGAACCCGGTGAACCCCGCCGGGAACAGCGGCACTGTGTTGAGCATCGCGTGGAAGGCGCAAACCATGGCCAGGCCTCCCCCACCGTGGTGGTACAAGAGGACCATCAGGGTTCGTGACAACACCCCGAAGACAAGCATGCTCAGGATCCAGTCCCATGATCTGCCCTGCGCCCAGAAGGGCACCCAGTGCCAGACCTCCCACACCACACCGATGACGCCCCCCGCCCCGAGGACCCCCAGGCGGCCCACCAGCGGGGGCGTCGCATAGCTGGACCAGCCCACCTCCTCGGGAATGGCACCGAGATAGAAGACCGCGAAATACACCGGAGCCAGGAACCACACGGCAGCGGCCGAGTCCGCCGCCGGGCGAGCCCCCAGGACCCACGCCAGCAGCGCCGAGACAGGCACGGCGCCGAGTCCGACCACCCACCACCACCCCGGCCGCACCCTCGCGACGTCGAAGACCCCCAACCAAAGTGCGTGAAGGCCGGTCCTCCCACCTTCCTTGACCCCGAGAACGCTCGCGACCGCCGCGGGCACGATGATCATGACGACGCTCACCGGCAAGCCGAGGAACCAACCCTGCCCGCGCGTGAGCACCGCCAACAACCAGAAGGGCGCAGATGCCACCAGGACGAGGACAAGGAAGAGCCACGGCCGCCGAGTCACACCGCAGGATCCCAGCTCCGTCACCGCCTCATCGTAGCCAACCGGTCCTGCCCGAACCTGAGCCGGACGAAGCGACCCATCCAGACGGTCAATCCCCGGGGTCACCACTCCTCGGATGTGAATCCACCCCACCCCGCGCTCATGCTCAGACAATCCCGTAGCACTCCCCTATAGCACGCTGGCGGTAAGAGCCCCCGCCATTCATCGAGGCACGTGGTTGTGTGACTGCTGGTGGCAAGCGCTTGGCGTGCGGGAGCCGCGACGCTTCGTCTGCGGGATGCTCTTTCAGCGCTCGGCTGCGGCCCAGAACGTGTCGAGGAGTGTGTCGAGCGGGATTGCCTCCTGCATCGGCAGGGAGTGGGTGGCGTGTTTCCAGACCTGAATTTGGCCGTCGGGAAGCAGTTCTTGGGCGCGGTCGAGGGCGCTCTCACCGCCGAAGAGGGAGTCGGCGCCCGCCACGGCCACGTACGTCGGCATGGTGAGTCGACGTATCTCTGCGTCGGAGAGCGTGGAGGGAGTGGGGAGCTGCGCGGAGAAATGCTTGCTGCCCGCCTCGATCATCAGCGCGACCGGGTCATCCCCGCCGTCCTCGCCGCCACCGATCTGGGCGAGCGCGTGTTTGCGGATGCCGTCAGGCATACCCGGGAGTGTGGCGACGGTGGCCCACCAGAGCATCTTGACCGGTGGGTACCCGAACGTGAAGACGGGCTCCATCAAGGTGAGCGAATGCACCCGTTCGGGATGCGCCCTGGCGTACGCCGCAGCGGTGGCGCCGCCGAAGGAGTGCCCGACAAGGTGAACGCCGTCGGGGGCCACTTCTGCCAGGACCTGGTCGATCCAGACAGCCTGGTCCTCGAAGGACCTGAACGGGGTGGACTGGACGGACAGGCCGGCGTCCCCTAGCGCGTCGAAGGCGAGGACCCGTCGCTCCTTGGCGAAGCCGGCCAGGTTCGCCTCCCACATCGGTACCCCAGACGACCGGCCAGGAACCAAGGCCACGGGCACCGTATCGGCGGTCTCCGGACTACTCCACTCGTATACCCGGACCACCCCGAAGTCGGTGCGGACATCATGCGTGGCCGACGGTGCCGGGAGTTTGGCCATCGCATCGCTGTAATGCTTGACGTACTCGGTGCGACCCTCCTCGGAGCGGAAGAAGCCGACCTCTGGTTCGCCGGCAAAGGTGCGGTAGATACTCCACGCACCGGCCACGGTCAGCAGGATCACCAGGCACTTGCCCAGCCGACGGGTCCAGCGGCGAGCCCGGCGGGGGCGCTGATCCGGTGTGGGCGCAACGACCATTTGTTGCGGTATGTCCATACTGCATAGTTTCACGGTACGGATATATTGTAAAGCTGTGCCGAAGCGAGTGGACCACGAACAGCGTCGAGCGGAGATCATCGTCGGTCTGTGGGCGGTGATCAACGGGCGGGGGATCGAAGGGGTGACCTATCAGGCGGTTGCACAGGCGACCGGGATCTCGGTGGGCCGGATCCAGCACTACTT
>DAOSUG010000105.1:0-6750 GCA_035378545.1 Micropruina sp.
GGGCACACCGCGGAGCCAGCGCGCGGCAGCCGGAAAACACGATCGCCGCGTTCACCGCGGCGATGGGGCCCGCCGTCGACGGCATCGAACTCGATGTGCAGCTGAGTTCGGACGGCGTGCCGGTGGTGATCCACGACGAGAAGGTGGACCGCACGCATGCGGGCACCGGCTGGGTGGCCAGCCACACGCTCGCGCAACTGCAGGCGATGAAATCGTTGCTGAAGAAGAACCCCGATCAGTCCATCACGCGCATTCCGACCCTGGCCGAGGTGCTCGACCTGCTCGCGGCCGGCCAGCAGCTGATCAACCTCGAACTGAAGAACAGCGTCAAGCCCTACAAGACGCTGGAGGCCAAGGTGCTGCAGCAGGTCGCCGAACGCAAGCTCGGCGACCGGGTGGTGCTCTCGTCGTTCAATCATTACTCGCTGCAACGCCTGCGCGAGAAGGGGTGGAGTGGTGAGTTGGCGGCGATTCACGACGGCATGCTGCGTGAACCCTGGCGGTATTTCCGAGAGCTGGACGTGCAGGCGGTGCACCCGACCCGGCACGTGCTGATGGTGCCCGGGTACGTCACCCGGGCGCACCGGGCGGGCTTCAAGCTGCGGGTCTGGACGGTGAACAAGGCCGTGCAGCGGCACCGGTGCGAGCGGCTGGGCGTGGACGGCATCTTCACCGACGTGATCAAGCCGCCACCGAGCTGGTGAGGTGGCCGACAGGTCGCCTGGGCCCGCGGGTTCCGGCTGACGTCACAGGGCGCGCCGCCGTTGTTGTCGACCTGTGTTCACCTAGGCGTTAACCTCGAACACAAGTAACTGCAGTCAACCGTATTGGAGCTGGGATGGGCTACGACTGTTCGGTCGAAGCGATTTCCTGGGAACGGGTCCATCTCACAATCATCGTCAGGTTCTGGCTGACGCCGCCCGAAGTCGATGAGGGTTTCGCCTTCGATCAGGTGCAGTTCTCGTTGCGCGAGCGTCAGCGCCGCTACCCCGTGGTCACCCATCATCTGGGCGAGGGCCGCTATCAACTCTCGATCAACATTGCCGATTTCCGCTCGCGGCGTCCGGTGCCGGACGGTACCTGGCGCCTGATCGCCCGACTGGACGGCCGAACGCTCAAGGTGGCCACCTACCCCCTCGACGAGGTCGAGACGCTGGACGAGCGGTCGCGGCTGTTTCTGTACGCGCAGAACACGGAGAGCTACACGGTCTCTTTCGGAATATCCGAAAGCGACGTGCGGCCCGAGTTTCTGATTCGTACCTACCGGTTCTTTCGGGCGCCGCTCGAACCGAACTCGAAGTCGAACTCTGCGCTGAACCTGGCCTCCGACCTGGGCAAGCGGGCCGGCATCGCCCTGAAGGATCCCCGGCTGGCCGGCGTGGGCACGAAAGTCGCCTCACGGGTGCTTCGACGACTGTTTAGATCGCCGGGCAATCGCATCCTGTTCGCCTCAGAGATGCGCAGCAAACTCGAGGGCAACCTGGTGAGGGTGCGTGACCGCATGCTCGAGCGGGGGCTGGATCAGGAATACGAGTTCACCTATTCGTTTCGGCTGCCGGGGGTCGACGAATCGCGCTTCAAGAATCTGAAGCTGATGTACCGGCTGTGCACCTCCGACATCATTCTGGTCGACGACTACTTCAGCGTTCTCGAATACCTGAACATTCCGAAAAGCGTCAAGGTCATTCAGTTGTGGCACGCCGGCAGCGGTTTCAAGTCCATCGGCTACAGCCGATTCGGCAAGTTCGGATCACCGAAGTTGCACAACGCCCACCGTCGCTACACCTACGCGATCTCAGGTTCGCGGCACCTGGTGCCCGTGTACGCCGAGGCTTTCGGCATCGAAGAGAAGGCAGTGATTCCCACCGGCCTGCCACGCATCGACACCTTCTTGGATCCGGTCCTCGGTGCGAAGGCCGAGGACGAGTTCTACCGGGTGTACCCGCAGGCCAAGGACAAGCGTCTCATTCTGTTCGCGCCCACCTTTCGAGGTCGGGGCATCTCGGACGCCTATTACGACTACAGCAAACTTGATTTTGCGCAGTTATGGGACTTCTGCGGTGACGACACGTTGGTGCTTTTTCGCATGCATCATTTCGTCGACGAGGCTCCGCCGATCCCGCAGCAGTTTCGCGACCGGCTCATCGACGTGGCCGATTTTCCTGAGACGAACGACTTGCTCAGGGTGGCCGACGTGCTGATCACCGACTACTCGTCGGTGATCTACGAATACTCGCTACTGAATCGCCCGATGGTTTTCTACGCTTACGATCGTGAGATCTATGCGGCCACGAGGGGCTTTCATCGAGACTTCGAACTGACCGCCCCGGGTAAGGTGTGCGACACCTTCGACGAACTGCTCAGCGCGCTGCGCGAGCAGAACTTCGATCGGTGGAAGATCGACGCCTTCACCGCTGAGAACTTCGACAATATCGACACCCACTCGGCCGACCGGGTGATCGATTGGCTGATCCTGGGCGATCCGCCCGCCAACGTGACGAGTGAGGCTAACCGACCGTAGTCGCCGTCGGCTCGGCCTCGGCAGGTGCCGACTGCGCCAGCCTCAACTCCAGCGACCCGTCGGGCGACACCTCAACGCAGTAGCGCGTGGAGCGCCAGGCGTTCTCACGGTTGGCCAACAGCGCATAACCGCCCGCCTCGAGGTGCTGCCGCACCGCGCCCAGGACCTGTGCACCGTCCGCTCCCGCCTGAACATGGCCTTCGATCGGAGCAACCCTGGTGTCGTCCAGTGTCAGCACGACGCCCTGTTCGCCGAGGTCCTCGTCCAACCGGGCCAGCGCCACGCGGGTGTCGTCGAGTCGGGACTCGCCGACGATGTGCAGGTTCTGCAATTCCATGCGGATAGCGTCGGCCTCGCCGATCGGGCCCAGCCGGGGCTCGGCGTCCGTGACGAGGCAGCGCAGGTGTTGCGTCATGTCGATGGTGAGGCCTCCCTTCGCGTTGCAGTACGCGATGTACACCCGCTGATCGATCAAGGCGGGTAGAGGTTTCGTTCGTATTCCTACCGGACCAATCCGCGTCATCCCAACCCAATCCGCCGTGTAGCGAAGGTCCCATACATCTTCGGCAAGTTCACGCCCGAGTTCGGCTGTGCGCACATCGACGCAAGCTTCCAGAAATGTCCGGGCTGCCGGGTTCGACTCGACGTCGACGAAGGAGGCCGACTTGCTCTCGAGCGCCACTTCCCAGGAAACGAAGCTCGTCCGCGCCCGGAGGATCACACTCGTCATCAGGCGAGGAGGGTCGGCAGTAAGGTCATACAGGTGTGAGGGCAGAAGGGAGCGCAGTTCCGAGCCTACGGCGCGGAGTACACGGCCATCATCGGTGCGCTCGAGAATCGGCTCCTCGGGCTTCTTTGATGACCAAGTCGTCTCCATCTCAAGTTGCATTGCATGACCCTCCCAGCGAGCGCGCAGCACGCGGGTCACACCCCGGCCTTTTAGGTCCAGTCGATGCATCTTGCGCAATGCGCCGCTTGCTCCCATGCGTAATAACAACGCCTGCGACTGGTGCTTCTTCGGCAGGCGATGAAACACTCCGTCGGCGAGATAGCGTGATTGCAGCCTGCGAGCGCGAGTGAGTGCGAGCTGGCCAGATTCCTCGGGACCACTGATGAGTTGACGGACGGTCCGGTCTATCACGCGGGTCTTCATGTGGTGGGCGAGCAGTGTATCCCGGTCGTCACGGAGTTCATCACTGGATAGAGTCTCAACAGTGAACTGCAAGAGCTTCTCCAGCATTAGCCAGAAGTTCTCTGTCGACGGACTGAAGGTATGTGATGTGTTGGTATCGCTTGCGTGCCACAGGTACGTGGGGGAATCGGCCAAGACGGCCACTTCCTTGGCAGCACTGTATGCGGCGACATTAAAAAACTGATCCTCCCAAAGTACTGCTCTGCCGTCCGGGAATAGTATGTGCCGTTCCTCTATCAAGGAGCGTCGGTATAGTTTGTGCGGTACCAAGGGAAGGAGCAGCCATATTCCGCCATGACGCTTTACATGTGAGGTGTTTCCTTGAGTTAGGCTCGACATTCCCCACCACGAGTCGTTCGTCTTGGACTCTTTGGTGCTGACGATGTCGGCGTCGGTCTCGACGGCGAACTCGTGGGCACGGCGCAGGCCGTCGGGGTAGAGCGAGTCGTCGTGGTCCATGAAGAACAGGTAGTCACCGGTGGCGTGCTGCATGCCCACGTTGCGCGGACGGCTCGGCCAGCCGGAGTTCTCGATCCGGAGAACTTTCATGTTCGCACGGGTGGACGCCAGCTTCTGCAGTGCCGCATACGTGTCGTCCGGCGATCCGTCGTCGACGAAGATGGTCTCGAACTCGTCCTGCGGCAGGGTTTGTGCGTCGAGTGAATCGATGACTCGCTGAAGGCCCTCGCCCGAGCAGTAGGTGGCGATGATGACGCTCACCTTCGGTGTACTGACGGTCACGCGATCTCCTACCTCAAAACCATGGGCGGCGGCCATGATCTTACGCGTGGGGCCTCGACCCGCCGGGCAGGCTGGCGGGTGACGACGCGACGGGGAGCGCTCACCGGGCCCGTCCCCCGCCTATCGACGGACCGTTAGTCTGAGCCCCATGACCAACCCGTGGCGTCCTGGACTGTGGAACGAGGTTCCCGGCTTCGAGTTCACCGACATCACCTACCACCGGGCCAAGGACGTGCCCGCGGTACGGATCGCGTTCGACCGGCCTGAGGTGCGCAACGCCTTTCGTCCGCACACGGTGGACGAGCTGTACATCGCACTCGACCACGCGCGACGCTCCGCGGACGTGGGGTGTGTGCTGCTCACCGGCAACGGCCCGTCCGCCAAGGACGGCGGGTGGGCCTTCTGCTCCGGCGGCGACCAGCGGATCCGGGGCCGCTCCGGCTACCAGTATGCGCAGGGCGAGACGTCCGAGACGGTGGACGCGCGACGCGCGCAGGCTGAGGGCGGGCGGCTGCACATTCTCGAGGTGCAGCGGTTGATCCGGTTCATGCCCAAGGTGGTGATCGCCCTGGTCAACGGCTGGGCCGCCGGCGGCGGCCACTCGCTGCATGTGGTCTGCGACCTGACCATCGCCTCGGCCGAGCACGCGAAGTTCAAGCAGACCGACGCCGACGTCGGCTCGTTCGACGCCGGATTCGGCTCGGCGTACCTGGCCCGCCAGGTGGGCCAGAAAGTCGCACGTGAGATTTTCTTTCTCGGCCAGACCTACGACGCCCAGCGCGCTTATGAGATGGGCACCGTCAACAAGGTCGTGCCGCACGCCGACCTCGAAACGGTCGGGCTTGAGTGGGCGTCGTTGATCTGCGGCAAGTCGCCGACCGCCCAGCGCATGCTCAAGTTCGCGTTCAACGCGATCGACGACGGCCTGATCGGCCAGCAGGTGTTCGCCGGCGAGACCACCCGGCTCGCCTACATGACCGACGAGGCCGTCGAGGGACGCGACTCCTTTCTGCAGAAGCGTCCGCCGGACTGGTCGGCATTTCCGTACTACTACTGAAGCAGCCCTATAGGCGCTAGTCAGCACACTTTGAAGTCCCGCTGGTCCGCACAGAGTCCGCAGGAAGTAGAGCCATCCAGGATCGCGGCCAGGCTCACGACGCTGGTCGAGTGGCCTGACTCGAATTCGTCGAAGTCGACATCCCACGTTCGTCGGTCATGAAGTTGGAGATCCGTCGACGTCCGCGCGTCGGGTCGGACACCGCGATCCACCCCGGTGGCCGTCCCCTCTCGTCGAACGCTGGACCGTGCGGCGGTCGGGGAGGCGACCGCCGGAGCCTTCAAGCTCGTGCCTGTGCGCTATAGCCCGGCCGGCGAGAGGGGGGCCGTCACGACCGGCTGCGCAGCAGTTCGGCCAGGCTGAGTGGTGGCTGTCCGCCGATGCGCTGGACGGTGCCGGTGAGCGTGGCCAGTTCGCCCTTGGCGATGGCGGTGTAGGTGGACACCCAGGCGTCCACCTGCCAGTCGGCAGCGTGGTAGACGGCTCGGGACGCGTAGGCCTGTTCGATGGTTTCATCGACGTAGGTGGTGGAGCGGCCCGTGACTCGGGTGATGGTCTCGGCGACCTCGGCCAGGGTGAGTGCCTCCGGCCCGGTCACTTCGTGGACGGCGCCGGCGTGCGATTCCGGGGCGCTGAGCACGGCGGCGGCGACGCGGGCGACGTCGGCACGGGCGACCGCGCCCACCCGTCCGGTGCCGGCGGGGCCACGGATCGCGCCGTCCGGGTCGGCCAGGTCGGGCAGAAAGTCCAGGTAGAACGAGTCCCGTAGCACCGTCCAGGCCAGGCCCAAGGAGCGCAGGTGTTCCTCGGTGACCCAGTGGTCGCGGGCGAGGGTGAACGTGGCCTGCGGGGCAGCGCCCAGGAACGAGGTGTACACCACGTGGCGGACGCCGGCTGCCGCGGCGGCATCGAGAAAGCCGGTGTGCTGGGCGAGGCGGTCGGCGCTCTCGGCGGCCGACACCATGAACAGCACCTCGACCCCGGCCAAGGCCGCCCGTGCTTCAGCGGTGTCTTCGTAGCTGGTCCGGGCCACCTGCACCGGGGCATTCAGAGTGGGCAGCCTGGACGGGTCGCGGGCCAGCAGCCGCAGCCGGGCGCCGGTGCCGGCAAGCCGCGTGGCGACGAGGCGGCCGATGTGTCCGGTGGCCCCGGTGATTCCGATCAGTGGTCCAGGCATGTCTCGGGTCCCTCCTCGAAGTGCTCGTTGCGATCCAGTCAGCAAACTAGACCGTGTGTCGC
>DAOSUG010000106.1:0-6723 GCA_035378545.1 Micropruina sp.
CCGGATCCTCCTCGGCGTGCAGCCGCTCGCGGGCCAGCGCGGCGACGATGTCGTCGGTGTTGGCGTTGGCGGCGGTCTCCAGCGCCTTGCTGATGCTCGGCGCGGCCTCGCCGCCCTGCACCCGCAGCACCGGCGCGTCCAGCCAGTCGAACAGCCGCCGCGAGATCTCGCCGGCCAGCCAGCCGCCGTAGCTGGTGCCCTGGGCGCCCTGCTCGACGATCACCACCCGGTTGGTCTTCTTCACCGAGGCCTCGATGGTCTGCCAGTCCAGGGACGCCCGGTCGAGCCAGCGAAGGTCGATCACCTCACCGTCCACACCGGACTGCTCGACCGCGTCCAGGCAGCGCTGCACCATCGACAGGTAGCTGATCAGAGTGACCTCGGCGCCTTCGCGGCGTACCGCGGCCTTGCCGAACGGCAGCACGAAATCGAGGTCCGTGGGTGCCAGACCTTCCAGCTTGTACAGGTCGGCGTCGTGTTCGAGCACCGCGACCGGGTCGCGAGTCAGCATCGCGGCATTCAGCAGGCCCACGTAGTCGAGCGGGGTGGACGGGGCGATGATCCTCCAGCCGACCGAGTTCGACAGGATGCCGGCCGGATCCATCGAATGCTGCGAGCCGTAACCCGTTGTCGTGCCGATCTTGAGCCGCATCAGCATGGCCATGTCGTGGTCGCCGCCGAACATGTGCCGGGCGCGTCCGATCTGGTTGAAGATCTGGTCGGCCGCCACCCAGATGAAGTCGGCGTACATGAGTTCGACCACCGGGTAGAACCGGCCGTCCAACGCGACGCCGCCGCCCAGGCCGGTGAACCCGGCCTCGGCGATCGGGGTGCCGAGCACCCGGCCGGGAAAGTCCTGCGGCAGGCCCTTGGTGGCACCGCGCGAGCCGCCGTTGAGCTTGTGGACGTCCTCGCCGAGCACGATCACCGAATCGTCGGTCTCCATGCGGCGATGCATCACCGCCGCGATGGTGTCGACGAAACGCTGCTTGACCAGCTCGTCGTCGGTGAAGTCGGCTTCGGTGCGCACCCGGTCGCCCGCGTCGGGCCACTCGCCGCGGATGCCGACGTCGATGAAGGACGCCGAGGGCCACAGTTCGGGCCGGATGCGCAGCTGCCCGGGACGTCCGGCCGGGTCGGGCTCGGTGATCGTGTCCGACAACTGCTGCATGACCGCCTTGCACTGCTTGCGCAGGGCGTCCAGCTGCTCGCGGGTGGCGATGTCGAGCCGCTCCAGGTGCGCTTCGGCCAGCTGCAGCGGGTCACGGGCGCGCCAGCCGGCCTCCTCCTCCTTGCTGCGGTAGCCGAAGGCGCTGCCGGGGAACGGGCCGTTCTGGTGAAAGAACCGGTAGGTGTCGGCCTCGACCACGGCCGGGCCCTCGCCGCTGCGGACGTGCGCGAGCACCTCGTCCATCAGCAGTTTGACGGCCAGCGCGTCCTGCCCGTCCACCCGCCAGCTTGGGATGCCGAAGCCGAGACCGCGCACCGAGAGCCGCGGGTCGGCGGTGGACTCGTGGACGGTGGTCGACACCGCGTACTGGTTGTTCTCGATGAAGAAGACGATCGGCAGCTTCCAGGCGGCCGCGATATTCAGCGCCTCGAGTGTTGAGCCGATGTTGGACGCCCCGTCGCCGAAGTAGGTGACCGCGACCGCGTCGGTCTTGGCCAGCTTGTGCGCCATCGCGAACCCGGTGGCGAAGGGAACGGCGCCGCCGACGATGGCGTTGGTGCCCATCGCCCCGACTTCTTTCCACTGCAGGTGCATCGAGCCGCCGCGGCCGCGGCAGTAACCCTCGGACAGGCCGGCGATCTCGGACAGCGTGCGGCGCAGCACGGTGACCACCTCGGGGGTCCAGTCGTCGCCGATCGAGAAGCCGTCGGGTTGCACCGCGTGGAGGGCCTTCGCCAAGAACTGGTGGTGGCCGCGGTGCGAGCCGTTGATCTGATCCTCGACGGTGAGCGGAATCGCGGAGCCGACCGCGCCGCCCTCCTGGCCGATCGAGCTGTGGGCCGGACCGTTGATCAGCTTCTGTCCCGCCAGATCGAGCACCTGCTCCTCGAACGCGCGGATCAGGTGCATCTGCACGGTCATCGACGCCAGGAGTGCCGGGTCGGCCGCGTCCCAGTCGTCGGCGGTCGCCGTGAACTGATTCCAGCTGGCCGACGGCTCAAGGGGCTCGATAATCGGCATGGCTACATTGCCTCCTCGGTGCTGCGTTGTCCTGGCGGCCTCAGCGCGACCGCTGGGGTAGGCTCAGGCTAGCCAAGCTACTGCACATGACCATACATGTACAGTCAAGTTGGCCGCATCGACGAACGGCAGAGAGGACAGCGTGACCACCACCTTGAACCGCAACTCCGCCGTTCCGCTGTACCTGCAACTCGCCGATGAGTTGCGTCACAAAATTGTTAGCGGTGAATGGCAGCCGGAGCAACGCATACCGTCCGAAAACGAGCTGAATCAGATCTACTCGATCAGCCGCATGACGATCCGCCAGGTACTAGGCAAGCTCGTGGACGAGGGGCTGGTGTTCCGCGTGCACGGCAAGGGCACGTTCGTGGCACAGACCAAGATCCCGACCCGTTCGCCCAGCTACCACGGAGTGCGCGAACAGTTGGAGCAGCAGGGCTACTCCACTCGCACCGAAACCCTTGCCGCCGAGGTGATCGAGGCGGACGACAGGCTCGCGCGTCAGCTCGACGTGCCGCTGCACACCCCGCTGTCGATGGTCGAGCGGCTGCGGTTCGCCGGCGAGACGCCGATCAGCCTGCACAAGTCGTACGTGCCGGTGCCACTGGCGCCCGGCCTGCTCGACCACGACCTCGCGAAGCGACAGTTGTGCCAGGTGCTGGCGCAGGACTACGGGCTGAACATGGCCTACGTGCACGAGAGCCTCGAATCGCTCACGCCGACCACGCACGAACTGGCCGCACTGAACGTCAGGCGCGGCACCGCGCTGCTCCTGCTCGAGCAACGGATCAGCGACCACTCCCGGCGGCTGTTCGAGTACACCCGGATCAAGTTCCGCGGTGACCGCGTGCGGCTCGAATTCGACTACGACCTGACCGAGGTGCAGCCGGGCGCGGCCAGACAACCGGCCTTCGGGTAAAACCCACCGGTCGAGCTTGTCGAGACCACGAACGTCGAGACCGGGGTAGCGTCGACGTCAACGTGAGAGGGCGTGATGAGCATGTCGCACAAGCACTGGAGCGAACTGTCGCCACTGAAACGTGTTGCGATCGTGAAGTTGGTCGTGCTGGATCTCGGGTTGCGGACCTGGGCACTGATCGAACTGGCGCACCGTCCCAAGAATCAGGTGCGTGGCTCGAAGACGGTCTGGGCGCTCGCGCTCACCCTGGTGAGTTCGGTGGGCATTCTGCCGACGATCTACCTGACCAGGGCTCGCAAAACCGACTGAGGGCTGGCCCATCGCGCCGAGATCAGCGCTTCGCTAAGCCCCGCCGCCCGCGGCCTGCGCTCGCGCCAGCACCCGCTCGATCAGCTCGTCGGTCCACTCCCCGGTCATCACCAGCAGGTCGGGCAGGGTCAGCCGGTCGCGCATGAAGGGCAGGGCGCGCAACGTCCACAGCACGTCGTCGCGGCCGACCGGGGAGTCGAGTTCGCTGAACCGGGTGGACGCCCCCCAGTGCCGCAGGGTGCCCGCAGCGCGTATGGGGTCCCCGACGTAGCCGAACAGGTCCGCCAGCACATCGGCCCGATTGCGGTCGCATTCGCCCTTGTCGGCGGCGTTCCAGGCGGCCGCCTTGCGGTCGACGGCCGTCCAGCACTCCTCACCCAACGCTCCGGACGGGTCGATCGCCGCCCAGGTCTCGCGCACCCGCTGCTCCAGGTCGTCGGGGTAGCGCAGCCCCGCCCAGGGCACCTCGAACACCGTGCACGATTCGCGCACCTCGGCCCACAACGCAGTACAGACCACCGTCGCGACGCCCACCTGGGCGCCGTGCAGGTCGTGCTCGACGCCACGAGCCATCGCCGCCATGTCGAGAATGTGGCTGGTCAGGTGCTCCGATCCCGACAGCGGAGCCGTCGAGTCGGCGATGCCGATCACCAGCCCGCCCACGGTCAACGACTCGACCAGAGCCCGACGGGCGACGTCCGGGTCGGGGTCGGCAAGGCCGCGCACCGCCTCCAGCACCGGGCGGACGGCCTCGTCCAGGAAGGGTCCGTCCAGGCCCAGGGCGCAGGCCAGATACCAGTCGGCCGGTGCCGACCAGATCGCGATCGCGTCACCGACACCCGATCGGTTCAGCCGCAGCGGCGCCGCGTCGACCAGCCGGTCGTCGATGATCAGCGCGGAGGGCCAGGCGGACGGCTTGGTGCGCTTGGCTCCGCCGATCACCAGCACGCTGAGCGGGTCGGAGAATCCGTTCACCGACGCGGCGGTCTGCACCGCAACCAGCGGCGCCCCCGAGCGTGCCGATACCACCTTGCCCAGGTCGGTGACGGTGCCCGAACCGAGACTGACGATCAGCGCCGGACGGCCCACCTCGGCCACCGTCGACTCGATGGTCGCCTCGTCCAATCTCACCTGCGCACGCGTGGCCCGCACGACCACCATCCGCACCTCGCCGACCAGTTCGCTCACCCAGGCGACCAGGTCGCGTCCAGCGGCGGCCTTCGGCACGTCGTCGAGGAGCAGCACGCGCTCCCCCGAAGGCGCCAGAAGGCGGCACTGGGAGGAAAGTCCGTCCAGTGCCGCCGGACCGGTGGCCAGGTGGCTCAACGCCCCCTGCGAGACCTCGCGCGCGAAGTCGTCCATTTGCACCAATCAGCCCTCGCGCCGGGTGATCGCCTGCAGCTTGTCCCAGATCGGCGGCATGGCCTGGCGGTACTCCTTGTAGATCGCGAAATACTCGTCGTAGAGATCGGTCTTCTTCTTCTTGGGCTTGTACTTGCGCAAGATGTTGACCGTCGAGTCGGCGCCCTGTTCGTAGCTGTCGAACATGCCGACGCCGACGCCGGCCACTATCGCCGCGCCCTTGGCGCCGAACTCGGTACCGGCGGGCACGACCACCTTGCGACCCAGCACATCGGCGAAGATCTGCGCCCACACCGGCGAGTTGGCGCCGCCGCCGGCCATCCGCACCACGGTGACCTCGGTCGGAATGGCGTCGAGGCAGTCACGGATGCCGTAGGCGACACCCTCGTACACCGCGCGCAGCAGGTCGTTGCGGGTGTGCGCGCCGGTGATGCCGATGAACGAGGCCCGGGCGGACGGCTTGACGAACGGTGCCCGCTCGCCGCCGGGCGCGGTGTAGCCGTGGAACATCACGCCACGCGAGCCGACCGGCACGCCCTTGACCACCTCGTCCAGGTACTCGAAGAACGTGTACTGAGGCCCGCGGGCCTCGGCCTCGCGCCGGAAGCTGCCGCCGAACTCGCGCAGGTACCAGTCGACGTTCGGGGTGCACGAGCTCATGCCCAGGGCGCGGATCCACGTGGTCGGGCTGTGCGGAATGACCCAGCCGACGTCGTCCGGCTCGATCGTGTCGCCGAGATCCTCGGTCGCGACAGTGACGATACCGGCGGTGCCGATCACCGCCATGCAGTCGCCCGGACGGGCCACGCCCACCCCGAGCGAGCTGGCGGTGATGTCCATCTGGCCCTTGAACACCGGGGTGCCCTCGGCCAGGCCGGTCAGGCCCGCGGCCTCGGCGGTGATCGAGCCGATCTGCGTGATCGGGGACTTGATCACCGGCAGCACCGACTTGGCCTCGGTCAGCCCCAGGTGGGTGAGCACCTCGTCGGACCAGTCGCGGGTGCGTACGTCGATGCCGCCCAGGGAGGCGTCGGACGGGTCGGTGGACAGATCGCCGGTGAGCTTGTACTCGACCCAGTCCTTGCACCACAGGTTGGTGGCGCCCTGAAGAATCTCGGGCTGGTTCTCGAGCCGCCAGCGCAGCAGCGCCGAGGTGGTGCCGGCGTAGGGACCGAGGCCCGAGATCTGGAACTGCTTGCTGATCGTGCCGTCGGCGTACCAGGTGTCGATGATGTCGGCGGCGCGCCCGTCGGTCCACAGAAAGGCCGGTCCGGCCGGCTCGCCCTCGGCGTCGACCAGCCAGGTACCGTCACCCTGGCCCGTGGCCGAGATCGCGGCGATGTCGGACGCGTGCACGGCCGAACCCTCGATCGCGTCGCGGATCGCGAGCGTGGCGGCCACCCAGACGGTCTCCATGTCTTCTTCGGCCATGTAGGTGGTCGGGTTGTCGATCGGGACGTTGTGGGCGCCGCGGCTGAGCTCGTTGCCGTGCTCGTCGAAGATTGCGGCCTTGATGACGCTCGTCCCGGCGTCGATACCAAGAAGGTACTGGGGCATGGGCACCCTTTCGAAAACGGTGACGCGCTCCGCTGCGCGTACACGGTGGCTGCGATGCTAACCCGTCTTGTATAGACATGTCTAGTGGTGGACATACGTTCTGCGGCCGTGCTAACAAGGCGCCATGCGCGCCCTGGTGAAGTACGCCCCCGGCCCCGGCAACGTCGAGCTTCGGGACGTTCCACGGCCCCGTCCGGGCCCTGGGCAGGTGCTGATCGAGGTGGCGTTCGCAGGCGTCTGCGGCACCGACCGCAGCGCTCTGGACGGGCACTTCGCCGGCCTGATCCCCCGCACCCTGGGGCACGAGGCGTCCGGGATCATCGCCGAGTTGGGGCCCGACCTGCGACGCTCCGACCTGGCCGTCGGCGACCGGGTTACCTTCGAG
>DAOSUG010000107.1:0-6721 GCA_035378545.1 Micropruina sp.
GCGGGCCCCGCGTGGGGCGAAGTTCCTGCAGTACCTGCACACCACCGACCCCAAGGTGCTCGGGGTCATGTACATCGCCACCTCGTTCGCCTGGTTCATGCTCGGTGGCCTGATGGCCCTGTTCATGCGGGCCGAGCTGGCGCAGCCGGGCATGCAGTTCCTCTCGCCCGAGCAGTACAACCAGCTCTTCACCATGCACGGCACGATCATGCTGCTGTTCTATGCGACGGCCGTGGTGTTCGGGTTCGCCAATTACGTGCTGCCCCTGCAGCTCGGCGCCCCCGACGTGGCGTTCCCCCGGCTGAACGCCTTCTCGTACTGGCTGTACTTCTTCGGCTCGGCCATGGCCTGCTCGGGCTTCCTGAGCCCTGACGGTGCGGCGTCCTTCGGCTGGTTCGCTTATGCGCCGCTGTCGAACGCGGTGCACAGCCCTGGCGTGGGCGGCGATCTGTGGCTGATGGGCCTGTACCTGCTCGGCCTCTCGTCGATCCTCGGCGCGGTCAACTTCATCACGACCATCTCGACCATGCGCATGCCCGGCATGACCATGTTCCGGATGCCCATCTTCACCTGGAACATCTTCGTGACCTCGATGATGATCCTGCTGGCCTTCCCCGTGCTGGCCGCTGGCCTGCTGGGCCTTGAGGCCGACCGCCGGCTCGGCACCCACCTGTTCGATCCGTCCACGGGCGGGCCGCTGCTGTGGGAGCACCTGTTCTGGTTCTTCGGGCACCCTGAGGTCTACATCATCGCGCTGCCGTTCTTCGGCATCATCACCGAGATCCTTCCGGTGTTCAGTCGCAAGCCGGTGTTCGGCTACGTCGGCCTGGTCGCCGCCACGATGTCGATCGGCGCCCTGAGCATCGCGGTGTGGGCGCACCACATGTTCGTCACCGGTGCGGTGAACCTGCCGTTCTTCTCGTTCATGACGTTCCTGATCGCCGTGCCGACGGGGGTGAAGTTCTTCAACTGGATCGGCACCATGTGGGGCGGTTCCTTGACCTTCGAGACCCCCATGATCTGGGCGATCGGATTCTTGACCACCTTCTTGTTCGGTGGTCTGACCGGCGTCATCCTGGCCAGCCCGCCGCTCGACTTTCACGTCTCGGACACCTACTTCGTGGTGGCGCACTTCCACTACGTGCTGTTCGGCACCGTGGTGTTCGCCATGTTCGGCGGCTTCTACTTCTGGTGGCCCAAGATCACCGGGCGCATGCTGAACGAACGCTGGGGCCGGGTGCACTTCTGGACCCTGTTCTTCGGCTTCCACCTGACCTTCCTGGTGCAGCACTGGCTGGGCATCGAGGGCATGCAGCGGCGCATCGCCGACTACCTGCCGTCCGAGGGCTTCCAGTTCCTCAACCAGGTCTCGACCGTCGGCGCGTTCCTGCTGGGCGTCTCGATGTTGCCGTTCTTCTGGAACATCTGGATCACCCGCAACACGCCCAAGGTGACGGTGGACGATCCGTGGGGCTGGGGGCGCTCGCTGGAGTGGGCCACGTCCAGCCCGCCGCCGCGGCACAACTTCACCAGCCTGCCTCGCATCCGCTCCGAGTCGCCTGCTTTTGACCTGCACCATCCCGAGATTCATGGGGTGGATCGCACCGAAGAACTGGACGTGCTGTTGACCGGCTCGTCGGGCAACGGCAGTCAGCCGTCCTCGATCGAGAACGACAAGGGGGAGTAGACCATGAAGGTCGAAGGCTGGATGTTCGGCGCGATCGCGATCTTTCTCGCCGTCGTGTCACCGGTGTACTGGTTCATGTCGCACGAGATCATCGGCACGGTCGCGCTGATCATGTCGTTCCTGCTGTTCGCCATGGTCTCGGTGTTCATGTTCACCCTCGGCCGCAAGATGGACGACCGGCTCGAAGACCGCAAAGACGCCGAGATCGTCGAAGGCGCAGGTGCGATCGGCTTCTTTCCGCCCAAGAGCATCTGGCCCTTCTGGACAGCCCTCACCGTGCAGTTGCTCGCCCTCGGCCCGGTGTTCGGCTGGTGGATCAGCATTCTTGCGGTCTGCCTCGGTATTTGGGCTCTGAGCGGCTGGGTTTTCGAGTTCTACCGGGGCGATTACCAGCACTGAGCGGTACCTGCTGAACGAGATCGCAGACAAGCTGCGCGGATTGATGCGTCCGACTTCGGTGAACCGTGCTTGAGCGGGTGGGTTTTGCTACCGCAGTCGGTAGCAAATCCCACCCGTAGTCTCGATCCGCCGATGGACGCCATCGCGGCGTCCCAGGAAACTGCGGATCCATGCGCGATCGTTGGTTGAGGTAACCGAAACCGCTGCTGCAACGGCGTCTCGACAGCTCCACCGGCGATGGACTGGCGTGCCTGGACGGCCGTGGATCACGGGCGAGGCCTGGGCAATGTTACGCATTGCTCGGATCACCCGCCAAGCTTGGATGGCGCCTGACCCGGCATCCTGCCGGCGTCACACAGTCGGGGGCCACCATGTTCGTCAGGCGTCTGTCCATCGTTCTCGCTTCGCTCATGCTCACGGCGGCGCTGGGCCTCAGCGGCTCCGTCGCGCAGGCCGACACCCCTGTCCGGGCACCGCAGGCGCCGCCCATCGTTCCTCCGCCGACGCCCAAGAAGACGACGTCGAGCGCCCGTACCGAGGCCGTGTCCAGCGCGGCGTCCTACCCACCGGCCGTCGCTGAGCTGACCTACGTGCCGCTCGCGCCGTGCGTGATCGCCGACAGCCGCAAGGGCACCGGCGGCAACAAGAGCAAGTTCGGCTCCAGCACCACTCGCACGTTCACCGTCACCGGCACCTCGGGCTTCACCGCCCAGGGTGGGCAGTCGAGCGGTTGCGGGGTTCCGGCCAATGCCGAGGCGGTGGCCCTCACCGCGGTGGTGATCGGGCCGTCCAAGGCCGGGGCGCTACGCATCTGGCCGTCCACGGGGGCCATGCCGTCGGTCGACTACGCGAACTACGGCAAGTTCACCATGTCGAACACCGGCACCGTGGCACTCAATGGACCCTCCATCAAGGTGAAGAACTACACCTCGAAGACGAATCTCGCCCTGCGGGTCTCGGGCTACTACCTGCCCCGGATCGCCGGACTGGTCGGGGGCGGCGGGCAGGTGTACAGCGGCACCGGCATCCTGTCGGTGACCAACCCGAGCCCTGGCAGGTTCGAGGTGACGGTCGACCGCGACGTGACGTACTGCACACCGATGGTGAACCCCTACAACGCCGGCCCGGGCGTGTACGCCAACGCGTATGCCTTCGCGAACAACAAGGTGAGCGTCTTCACCTGGTACCTGGACGGCATCACACACAACGAGGCGCCCTTGACCATGTATGTGTACCTGACTGTGGAGTGCTGACGGATCTGGGTTCGACCCTCGGCCGGCGCCGCTCCGCAGGGCGTCGCGCGCCACAATGGCGCCATGGGATCGACACGCTCGACCAGCGGTACGGGAAGCGAACATGAGGCGCGGCTCACCGTGCTGGGCGTGGGGTCGATCGCCGAGGCGATCGTCACCGGACTGAGTGCGTCCGACCCGGAGCGGCGCGTCGTGCTCTCACCGCGCAACCCCGCGCGGTCGGCCCGGCTCGCGGCGGCACACCCGAACGTGTCGGTGGCGAGCAGCAACCAGGCGGCGCTCGACGCCGCCGACACCGTGCTGCTCTGCCTGCGCGCAGCCGACGCACCGGTGCTGGCGGAGTTGTCGTTTCGGCCCGAGCAGCGCCTGATCACCGTGATGCCCTCGCCGGGCGTGAATGACCTGGCCGCCCTGGTCGGCAGGGTCGCCGCGATCTCGCGGGCGATCCCGGCGGTCGCAGTGGCCGACCGGGCCGGGCTCACCCCGGTCTATCCAGCCGGCAGCGCTGCGCAGACGCTGTTCGACGAGTTGGGCGGCTCGATGGCGCTGGCGAGCGAGCAGCAACTGGATGCCACTTCGGCGGCCAGTGCCACGGTCGCGACCTACTTCGCCTTGCTGCAGGCCATCGCCGAGTGGCTGGCCGGACGGGGCGTGGATGAGCGCCAGGCGCGCCGACTGGTCGCCGCGGTGTTCGCCGGGGCGTCGGCGGAACTGGCGCACTCGTCCGACTTCGCTGAACTCGCCGCGCAGCATGCCACGCCGGGCGGGCAGAACGAGCGACTGGTCGCGCGGCTGCGGGCGGCCGGCATGTTCGGTCAGCTCACCGACGGTCTGGACGCCCTGCTGGCCGAGTGACCGTGCGGCTCACCAGCTGACGTGCAGGGGGCGTCCCTCGTTGAAGCCGGACGCCGACTGCACGCCCACCACGGCGTTCTGGGCGAATTCGGCCAGGCTGCGCGCCCCCGCGTAGGTGCAGGACGATCGCACGCCGGACACGATGAAGTCGATCAGGTCCTCCACCCCCGGACGCTCCGGGTCGAGATACATGCGCGATTGCGAGATGCCCTCTTCGAAGAGCGCAGCCCGGGCCCGTTCGTAGCGCGACTGCTCGCGGGTGCGGGCTCGAACCGCCCGTGCGGACGCCATGCCGAACGACTCCTTGTAGGTGCGTCCGTCGTGGTCGGTGACCAGATCACCGGCCGACTCATGCGTGCCTGCGAACCACGACCCGATCATCACCGCCCCGGCGCCGGCGGCGAGCGCCAAGGCCACGTCCCGCGGGTGCCGGACGCCGCCGTCCGCCCAGATCGCCTTGCCGGCCTCGTGGGCTTCGGCGGCGCAGTCGAGTACCGAGCTGAACTGCGGACGACCCACGCCGGTCTGCATGCGTGTGGTGCACATGGCGCCGGGACCCACGCCCACCTTCACCACGTCGGCACCGGCCTCGATCAGGTCCGCGGTGCCTTCGGCGGTCACCACGTTGCCCGCCACCACCGGCACGGTGCTGCCACGGGCGTTCAGCATGGCCCGCACCCGCGTCAGTCCTTCGATCATGCGCTCCTGATGGCCGTGGGCGGTGTCCATCACCAGCACGTCCGCGCCGGCGTCCACCAGGTCGGACGCGCGGCGCTCCACGTCTTTGCTGATGCCCACGGCGGCACCGACCCGGAGCCTGCCCTCGGCGTCCACCGCCGGCGCGTACAGGGTGGCGCGCAGCGCACCCTTGGCGGTCATCAGCCCCGTCAAGCGGCCGTCGCGTACCGCCAGCGCCACCCGGTGCCGCCGGGTGCTCAGCAACTCGAACACTTCGGCGGGGGAGGTGTCGGGATCGACGATCGTCAGATCGGTCGACATGGCCTCGTGAACCTGCACGAACCGGTCCAGGCCGGCCGCCTCGGACGGGCCGAGCAGACCGATCGGGGCACCGTCCTCGACCACCACGACCAGGCCGTGCGCCCGCTTGGGTAGCAGGTTCAGCGTCTCACCGATCGTGGTGTGCGGCGTGACGTGCACCGGCGTGTCGAACACCGTGTGGGCCGCCTTCACCCGGCCGATGGTCTGCGCGACGATGCCGGTGGGCAGGTCCTGCGGAATGATCGCCACCCCGCCGCGCCGGGCCACCGTCTCGGCCATCCGTCGGCCCGAGATGGCCGTCATGTTGGCGACCACCAGCGGCAACGGCAGGCGCAGGCCGTCCGTGCTGGTCAGGTCGACGTCGAGTCGCGAGGTCACCGACGAGCGGCGTGGCGTCATGAAGACGTCGTCGTAGGTGAGGTCGTAACCGGGTTTGGGGTTCAGAAAACGCACGGACGGATCGTACCGGGCCCGGCGCCAGGCTCCGAACCGGCCGCGGACCCCGGCGCGGTACGACCGGACGCAGCAGTGCCGCCGAACCCGGTCGGCGGCACTGTTGCTGTGGTTGCTGCGGGGTCAGTGGGTGCTACGACCGGCGTCGTGCGTGCCGGTCAGTTCGGGGCCGTCGCTCTCGAGTTCGTGCCCCTCACCGCCGTGGCCGTTGACCTGGTGACCATCGGCGTGGTGGTCGGCTTCGGCGATCTCGGCAGCGGTGGGCTTCGCGATCACCCCGGCGTGGAACCAGCGCGACATCAGGGCCCGCAGCTTGCTGACCCCGGCCCCCTCTTCGAGCACGCCGTGTGCGTCGGTGTCGGGAGAGGACTGCAGGGCCGCGCCCTGCGGGTGCTGGGTCAGGGTGAACTTCTCGTCGATGCTGATCGGCTTGTGCGCCTCGGAGTAGCCACCGTCGGGGGAACGCTCGATGACGCCGGACTCGCTACCGTGCAGCACCCGCTCGGCATCCACGCGCTGCAGCGAGATGCAGATGCGCTTGGTGATGATGAACGCGATCACAGGAGCCACGAACACCGCCACCCGCATGAACTCGGTCACGGCGTTGAGCGACAAATGGAACTGGGTGGCGAGAATGTCGTTGCCGCCGGCCAGCCAGAACATCGCGTAGCAGGTCATGCCCGCGACCCCGAGAGCGGTGCGGGTGGGCTTGTTGCGCGGCCGGTCCAGCACATGGTGTTCGGCGGTGTCGCCGGTGATCCAGCGCTCGATGAAGGGGTAGGCCCCCAACAGGACGAACAGCGCTGTCATCAGCCCCACGCCGGGCAGGAACACGTTCCACGACCAGGTGGTGCTGCCCAGATGCCATTCCACGTCCGGCATGATGCGGATGGCGCCCTCGACCCAGCCCATGTACCAGTCGGGCTGCGAGCCGGCGGTGACCTTCGCCGGGTCGTAGGGGCCGTACGTCCACACGGGGTTGATCTGGAAGAGGCCGCCCATGAGCACCAGGAAGCCGAACACGATGAAGAAGAAGCCGCCGGCCTTGGCCATGTACACGGGGAACATCGGGTAC
>DAOSUG010000108.1:0-6720 GCA_035378545.1 Micropruina sp.
TGGTGATCGGCGGGCATTCGCTGGGCGGCGCGATGGCGGCCGACTACGCAGCCCGGCACGCCGACCAGCTCAGCGGACTGATTCTGCTGGCCGCGTACCCGCCCGACGGGGTCGACCTGACGCACACGCGCTTCGGCAGCCTGTCGCTGCTCGCCGAGCACGATCAGGTCGCCGCCGCGGACAAGGTGCGGGGCGGACTGGCGCACCTGTCGCCCTCCAGCAGGCTCGAGGTGATTCCGGGGGCGGTGCACGCCTTCTTCGGACGCTACGGGCCCCAGCAGGGCGACGGCGTGCCGACGGTGCGCCGCGAGCAGGCCGAGCAGGCGATCATCGAACGCATCGTGGACTACCTGTCGCCGATCGCCTGACGGAGCGAACGGACGGGCCCGCTGACGCCGCCCTCACCTTTGCGGGGCTGGTCGCGGGTGCGCCACCGGGCTAAGCCTGGATCCACCGATGGGCGCCGTCGCGAGCGGCACCAGACGGGTGGCCTGGCAAGCCGGTCCGCGCGACGGCATACCGGGCGTCTGGTGAGCGTGGCCGACGAAGCCAGGGTGCCCGGATGGGGCCGCGCAGTAGGCGAAGATCGGTGGATCCAGGCTAAGGTCTGAATGCTCGATAATCGGAGGGGTGGCCTAGTAACTCGAACTGCTTGTTAAAGCTGTGAATAGTTGAGTTCAGGAGTCTAGGTGCCTAGCGGGTATTTGTGTCCGCATTAGTTCCAGCTCCGCTTCGAGCCTTCTGATCTGAATCAGGAGTTGTCTACGTCCTTCAGTTGGAGCGTCGATGCGTGCGGACTGTACTTTCAACGGTGTACCTCCCTGATCGAAGTTGCACCGTTGAAAGTACAGTCCCCGCTGTAGGCATCCACCACCGACAAGTAAACCCAACGCAGCCCGATGCCGCCCAATGGGACGCCTCCTACCGGTGGTCGCGCCAGTGGAACTGTTCGCCGGCGTCCGTGTCGTCACCGGCCACCCGGGCCGCCTCGCGGCTGCGCAGCTCGATGCGCCGGATCTTTCCCGAAATGGTCTTGGGCAACTCGTTGACGAACTCGATTATGCGAACGTGCTGAAAGCCGGAAAGGTTCGCGCGGGCGTGCGCGAAGATCGACCGCGCCACCTCGGCGTCCGCCTGATGGGCCTCGGCCAGTAGCAGGTAGGCCTTGGGCACCGCCGCTCGGACGGGGTGCGGGCTGGGCACCACGGCGGCCTCGGCGACCGCGGGATGCTGCAACAGCACCGACTCGAGTTCGAATGGGCTGATCTTGTAGTCGGACGCCTTGAACACGTCGTCGGCCCGTCCGACGTAGGTGAGGTAGCCGTCGCCATCGCGGCTGGCGATGTCGCCGGAGTGGTAGTAGCCGCCCCGCATCGCCTCGGCGGTGTAGTCGGGCTCACGCCAGTACCCGCCCATCAGGGCCAGCGGGGGGTTCGACAGGTCGAGGCAGATCTCGCCCTCGTCGGGGCTCGGCTCGCCGGTGGCCGGGTCGAGCAGCACCGCGGTGTAGCCGGGCATGGGACGGCCCATGGAGCCGTCCTTCACGCGCTGACCAGGGGAGTTGCCGATCCAGCAGGTGGTCTCGGTCTGTCCGAAGCCGTCGCGGATCGTGGAACCCCAGGCCGTCCGCACCTGGCCGATCACCTCGGGGTTGAGGGGTTCGCCGGCGCCGACCAGTTCGCGCGGCGGCGTGCTCAACTGCGTCAGGTCGGCCTGGATCAGCATGCGCCACACCGTCGGGGGAGCGCAGAAGGTGGTCACCTGATGGGTGTCCATGATGCGCATCAGCGCGCCCGCGTCGAAACGGGCGTAGTTGAAGATGAATACGGTGGCCTGTGCCAGGAACGGCGAGAAGAAGTTGCTCCAGGCGTGCTTGCCCCACCCCGGCGAACTGATGTTGAGGTGCACGTCGCCCTCGCGCACCCCTAGCCACCACATCGTCGACAGGTGGCCGACCGGGTAGCTGACCTGGGTGTGCCGCACCAGCTTGGGCCGGGCCGTGGTGCCCGAGGTGAAGTACAACAGGCAGGTGTCGTCGGCGGGCGTGGGGCCGTCCGGGGTGAAGGTGGCCGCGGCCCCCGACGAATCGGCGAAGCCCACCCACCCCGGCACGGCCGCACCGACGCCGATGCGGGTCACCTCGGCAGGCAGGCCGCTGAACCGGGCGGCGAGTTCGGCCGGGGCGATCGTGAAGCGGGCCGCGGCCCGCTCGACGCGGTAGTGCAGTTCGACGTCCGACAGCAGGGTCGAGGTCGGAATCGCGACGCCTCCGACCTTGAGCAGGCCGAGCAGCACCTGCCACAGCTCGATGGTGTTGTTGAGCATCACGATCATCGCGTCGCCGCGGCGCATGCCCAACTGGCGCAGCCAGTTGGCGACCCGGTCGGAGGCTTCGGCCAGTTCGCCGTAGCTGGTGCTGACGTGATTGAGCTCAGCGTCGACGATGGCGACCGCCGGCCGGTCGGGATGCTCACCGGCGACGACGTCGAACCATTCGAGGCCGAAGTTGAACTCGGTCAGCTGCGGCCAACGAAAGCCGGCGACGGCGCCGTCGTAGTCGGTGGAGTGAGCGAAGAGAAAGTCGCGCGCGGCTCGGACGGCGTCGGTGCCGGGGGTCGCGGGACGTCCGGTGTAGGGCATGATGCCATCAAACCACCACGATGCCCCCTGCGGGGGCAGCGGTCAGTTCGGTGGGAATGGTAGGGAAACTGGTGATCGCAGCCTGGTGATGCCAGGTAGAGCCGGTCGACGCCGTACGGACGGCGGTGTCGACCGGCTCACCCTGGAAGCTGGCTCAGATCAGGCCCAGTTCGGTGACGGCCTTGGCCTCGTCTTGCAACTCGGCGACCGAAGCGTCGATCTTGGCGCGACTGAAGTCGTCGATCTCGAGGCCCTGGACGATGCTCCACGTGCCGTCCGAGGTGGTGCAGGGGAACGAGCTGATGATGCCCTCGGGCACGCCGTACGAGCCGTCGGACGGCACCGCCATCGACACCCAGTCGCCGGCCGGCGAGCCCTTGACCAGGTCGCGCATGTGCTCGATCGTGGCGTTGGCCGCCGACGCGGCCGACGAGGAGCCGCGGGCCGCGATGATCGCCGCGCCGCGCTTGGCGACGGTGGGAATGAAGTCGCTCTCGATCCAGGCCTGGTCATCGACCAGGGTGGCGGCGTTCTGCCCGTTCACCTCGGCGTGGAACAGGTCGGGGTACTGGGTGGCGGAGTGGTTGCCCCAGATGGTCATCTTCTTGATCTCGGTGACCGGTACGCCGACCTTGGCGGCCAGCTGGCTGATCGCACGGTTGTGGTCGAGCCGGGTCAGCGCGTTGAACCGCTCGGTGGGAATGTCGGGCGCGTTCTTCATGGCGATCAGGGCGTTGGTGTTGGCCGGATTGCCGGTGACCAGCACCTTGATGTCATCGGCCGCAACGTCGTTGAGCGCCTTGCCCTGAGCGGTGAAGATGGCGCCGTTGGCGCTCAGCAGGTCACCGCGCTCCATGCCCGCGGTGCGGGGGCGGGCACCGACCAGCATGGCCAGGTTGACCCCGTCGAACACCTTGGTCGGGTCGTCGCCGATCTCGACCTTGGCCAGCGTGGGGAACGCGCAGTCGTCCAGCTCCATCACGACGCCTTCGAGCGCTTTGAGTGCGGGGGTGATTTCGAGCAGTCGCAGTTCGACCTGCTGGTCGGGGCCCAGCAGGGCGCCGCTGGCAATGCGGAACAGCAGGCTGTAGCAGATCTGGCCGGCGGCGCCGGTAACGGCCACCTTGACGGGTGTGCTCACGGATGTCTCCTCAACGACGAGTGCTAAGAAACTTCACGCTATCAGCGCCGCCTGACGCGCGCGGGCGATCACCGGGGTTGGGGTAGCCGCTCGTGCCGCTCGTCGGCCAGTGATCTCGAGATCGCTGCCCGATGGTCGGAAGACCCGTCCGGTTTCGGGTTGCAACCCGAAACCGACAAGCGATCCCGAAACTGAGCGGCGATCTCGAGATCGCGGGTCGGCGTCCAGGCAGGCGAGACCCGACCCGGTCGGCGGACGTTCGCCGCAGGGTCTGGTTCTTGTCGGAGCAGCCCGCTAGGTTGCCATCGGAACACATCGAAGAGGAGCCGTCGTGCAGCGTCGCAAGAGTCTCGCCCTGATCATGATTCTCGCCCTGATGATGGGTTGGTTCACCTCGAGCGCGCCCGCACGTGCTGCGGAACGCACCGTCACCCTGGTCGGCGACCTACAGAGCGAACTGGGCTGCAGTGCCGATTGGCAGCCCACGTGCACCGCGACCGACCTCACGCAGAAGGGCACGTCCTACAGTCGCACCTTCACGATTCCGGCCGGCTCGTGGCAGCTCAAGGTGGCGATCAATCATTCCTGGGACGAAAGCCACGGCGCCGACGGCGGCTCGGCGAACATTTCCTTGGCGCTGACCACCGCCACCAAGCTGCTGATCAGCTATGACGACACCTCGCATCTGGTCACCATCAAGCCGGTCGACCTGCCGGGTTCGACGAGCACCGCCGATCGTCGCTTGGCGGTCGGGTCGCTGCGCGAGGCACTGACCAAGGAGCGGTTCTACTTTCTGATGGCCGACCGGTTCGCCAACGGCGACAAGGCCAACGACGCGGGAGGCCTGACCGGCGGCCGCTTGAAGACCGGCTTCGATCCCACGGACTCGGGCTTCTACCATGGCGGCGACCTCAAGGGCGTCACCCAGAAGCTGGACTACATCAAAGGCCTGGGCACCACCGCGATCTGGCTGACCCCGTCGTTCAAGAACAACCCGGTGCAGGGCTCCGGCGACAACGTCAGCGCGGGCTACCACGGCTACTGGATCACTGATTTCACCCAGATCGACCCTCACCTGGGCACCAACGCCGACATGAAGAACCTGATCGCCAAGGCGCATGCCAAGGGCATGAAAGTGTTCTTCGACATCATCACCAACCACACCGCCGACATCATCGACTACACCAACCCGGGCACGGGCACGGACGCCTACAAGTACATCGACAAGGAGACGTCGCCCTACAAGACGGCCGCCGGCGAGAAGTTCGACGATCGCGACTACGCAGGCAAGAACACCTTCCCTGAGCTGGACGCGGCCACGTCCTTCCCCTACACGCCGACGTTCCGCAGCGAGGCCGACAAGACCGTCAAGGTGCCGGCCTGGCTGAACGACCCGACGCTGTACCACAACCGCGGCGACTCGACGTTCGCCGGCGAGTCGTCCACCTATGGCGACTTCGTCGGGCTGGACGACCTGTTCACCGAGAACCACACCGTGGTCGACGGATTCGAGAAGATCTACCAGACGTGGGCCGACTTCGGCATCGACGGGTTCCGCATCGACACGGTCAAGCACGTGAACACCGAGTTCTGGCAGCAGTTCATCCCGTCCGTGCTCGACCACGCCAAGGCCAAGGGCAACGACGACTTCTTCATGTTCGGTGAGGTGTACGACAGCTCGCCCACCTTCACCAGCCAGTACACGACCAAGGCCAAGCTGCAGGCCACCCTCGACTTCGGCTTTCAGAACGCCGCACTCGGGTTCGCGCAGGGCAAGGCAACCACGGGCCTGCGCGACGTGTACGCCGGTGATGACTGGTACACCGACGCCGACAGCAACGCCTACCAGCTGCCCACCTTTCTGGGCAATCACGACATGGGCCGGTTGGCCTACCTGCTGCGCAGTTCGGGAGTGAAGGCGAGCGATACCCTGACCCGGCTCAAGCTGGCCAACTCGCTGATGTACCTGACCCGGGGCCAGCCGGTGGTCTACTACGGCGACGAGCAGGGCTTCGCCGGCTCCGGCGGCGACAAGGCGTCCCGGCAGGACATGTTCGCCTCGAAGGTGAAGTCGTACAACGACGAAGAAGTGATCGGCGGCGCGTCCGGCTCGAAGGATCGGTACAACACCAACGCCACGCTGTACCGCCAGATCGCGCAACTGGCCAAGCTGCGGGCCGCGCATCCGGCGCTCGCCGACGGTGCCCAGATCGCGCGGTACTCGAGCAACGAGGCAGGCATCTTCGCGGTCAGCCGCATCGACAAGGCGGCCAAACGCGAATATCTGGTGGTCACCAACAACGCCGCGACCTCGAAGACGGCCACGTTCGCCACCTATTCGCCCAGCATCCGGTTCGACTCGCTGCTGGGCGGCGGCTCAGGCGTGCGGGCGGACCGGTTCGGACGGGTCACCGTGACGGTGCCGGCATACGGCACCACGGTCTTGCGGGCCACCGGACGCATGCCGGCTGCGTCCGCGGCACCGGTGATTCTGCCGCTCGCTCCCAAGAGCGGCGGCACGGTCGGCGGTCGCGCCGAAATCTCTGCCGCGCTGGCCGACACCAGCGCGTTCGCCGAGGTGAGCTTCTACTACCGTCCGGCGGGCACCAGCGACTGGAAGCTGATCGGTACCGACGACAACCCGCGCTACCGCGTCTACCAAGACGTCAGCGGCATGCCCAAGGGGTCGCTGCTGGAGTACCGGGTCGTGGCCAAAGACCTGCAGGGGCGTTACTCGGCCACCTCGACGTACGGCTTCGTCGGCGACGCCGGCGGCACCACCGGGCCCAGCACTATCAGCTACGACCCGCCCGAGAAGCAGCCCGACTCGGTGTCGGTGCCCGGTTCGCACAACGCGTCGATGGGCTGCACCGGCGGCCCCAACGGCGACGGCAACTGGTTCCCGGTCTGCCCGCAGGCCCAGCTGACCCTCGACGCCG
>DAOSUG010000109.1:0-6696 GCA_035378545.1 Micropruina sp.
CGGGGTGGCAGTAGACGAACATCTCGACCTTGTCGAACCAGTGCACCCGGAAGATTCCCCTGGTGTCCTTGCCGTAACTGCCGGCCTCGCGGCGGTAGCACGGCGAGAAGCCGGCGTACTTCATCGGAAGCGTGCCGGGGTCGAGAATCTCGTCGCTGTGAAAGGCGGCCAGCGCCACCTCGGAGGTGCCGACCAGGTACAGGTCGTCGGCGGGCAGGTGGTAGACGTCCTGGGCGGCCTGGCCGAGGAAGCCGGTGCCCTCCATCGCCGAGGGCTTGACCAGCGCCGGCGGCAGAATCGGCGTGAAACCCCACTCGACCGCCTTGGCCATGGCCAGGTTGACCAGGGCGAGTTCGAGCAACGCCCCTTGTCCGGTGAGAAAGTAGAAGCGCGAGCCCGACACCTTGGTGCCGCGGGGCATGTCGATCGCGCCGAGCAGTTCGCCGAGTTCGAGGTGGTCGCGCGGTTCGAAGCCCTCGGCCGCGAAGTCGCGCGGGGTGCCGTGGGTCTCGACGATCACGAAGTCGTCCTCGCCGCCGCGGGGCACGTCGGCGAACACCGGGTTGGGCAGGGCGAGCATCAGTTCGTCGTAGCGCCCGGCCGCCTGACCGACCGCGGTCTCGGCGGCCTTGACCTGGGCCGACAGCGTCTTGGTGCGGGTGATCAGCGCCACCTTCTCATCGCCCTTGGCCCGCGCCACCTCGCGTCCGATCGTCTTCTGCTCGGCCCGCAGGGCCTCGAACGCCGCGATGGACGAGCGGCGCGCCTCGTCCGCGGCGATCAGTTCATCCACCAGTTGGACGGACTCGCCGCGCGCCTCCTGCGCGGCTCGCAGGGCATCGGGTTGGGTGCGCAGCAACTTCGGGTCGATCACCCGGTCAGCCTATCGGCACCGGCCCGCGCCACACCGTTCCGGGCGACCGGGCGGGCCGATCGCGGGTGCCACAATGGCGCATGCGCACACGCCGGCTGGGCCTCGCACCGATCGCCACCATAGGTTTCGGCGTCGGGTTCGCCCTGTGGACCTGGCTGGTCTTCGCCGGCGCACTGACGTGGCTGGACGCACTCGCGGCCCCACCCGCTCAGTGGCAGAGCCCGGCGGTGCAGATCGCCGCAGCCGTTGCGGTGGTGTGCCATCCGTTCGTGGTCTACAGCGCGCTGGCCGGCATCGCGATCTGGGCGTTCCGGCGCCGGCTGCGCAACCTGACCCTGGCGGTGCTCGGTTCGGTCGCCCTGGGCTGGGGCGGCCAGGAGGTGCTGCGCCGGGTGTTCCAGCGCGAGCGTCCCCCGGGTTCGCTGCCCGAGCTGATCACCAATCAGGGCTACGCCTACCCGTCCGGGCATCTGGTGGCGGTGACCGTCGCCGCCCTGCTGGTGATCGCCACCACCACCACCACCCGGCAGCCGCGCCGGGTGATCGAACTGTGGCGCTGGCTCGGCATCGGCCTGATCCTGCTGGTGTCCGCTGATCGCTGGCTGTTGCATGCCCACTACGTCAGCGATCTGGTCGGCGGGCTGCTGTGGGGCGGGTTCGCGGCCAGCCTGTGCCTCAGCATCGCGCGGGTGCACATGCAGCCCGTCCGTCCGGTTCGGGCCGCGAGCAAGAATGCCGAGACCAAGCGGTGCGCGATCGTGGTGAACCCGACCAAGATTCCCGATTGGGCCGCCTTCCGCCGGCATGTCGAGTTCGACTGCAAGCAGAACGGCTGGCAGCCGATGTTTCTCGAAACCTCGGTCGATGACCCCGGACGTGGCATGACGCGGGCCGCGATCGAGGCGAACGTCGACCTGGTGCTGGTGGCCGGCGGCGACGGAACGGTGCGGGTGGTGTGCGCGGAACTGTCGGGTACCGACATTCCGCTCGGTGTGCTGCCGTCGGGCACCGGCAACCTGCTGGCGCGCAACCTGAGCGTCCCGCTGGACGAGTCCGCCGCGCTCGAGGTGGTCTTTCACGGCGAACGCAAGCGCATCGACCTGGTCGAGGTGGTCATCGATGACGCGGAGCCCCCCGAACACATCGCGGTGATGGCCGGCCTGGGCCTGGACGCCCGCATCATGAGCGGCACCGACGACGGGCTGAAGAAGGTGATCGGCCCGGCCGCCTACGTGGTGGCGGCCGGCGATGCCGCCAGCCTGCCGTCGTTCGACGTCACCGTGACCCTCGACGAGGCCGAAGCGTTCGAGCGGCATGCCGGCCTGGTCATGGTGGGCAATGTCGGCAGCCTGCAGGGCAACGTGCAACTGCTGCCCGATGCGCAGTTCGACGACGGCCTGCTCGACCTGTTCGTCGCCTCGCCCGCGAACGTGGCCGACTGGCTGCGGATCACCACCAGCGTGATTCTGCCGGTGCCGGAGGCGTCCGAGATCGACCGCGGGCAGGGCCGAACGGTGCTGATCGAGTGCACGGAACCCGTCGAGTACCAGCTGGACGGCGACGCGGCCGGCGAATGTCGAACGCTGCGGGCGACGGTGGTGCCGCAGACGCTCACCGTGATGGTGCCCGACTGATCGGCTGACCGGCGCTCTCCAGGGCGGTCAGCCGGGCGTCGGACGCACCACCGGCGTCCGCGGCGACCAGGGCACCACGCCCAGGTCGCGCACCCCGTGCGGAAGCTCGACGCTGACCTGGCTGCTCACCCACAGGCACTGCCCCTCGGCGTCGGTGAGCAGCTCGTCGAAGCCGGCACCCCGTCCGATCAGGTGACCGATGGAGGCCACCGACGGCGCCAGCACGATCCGTCGCAGCGTGGGGTCGGAGCCGTCCCGATGCTCCGCGAAGGCGTCCGGCTGCCCGACGATCAGAAACCTGGTGATCGAGCCCGACAGGTCGTCGATCTCGCGTTCCACCACATGGACGAACCCGTGGTCGCCCTCGGCCCCCGACGACGCGATCGCGATCGCCGGGCCGCGCACCTCGCGCAGCCGGTACAGCGCGTCGGTGGTCGAGGCGCAGGGCTGCGCAACCAGCCCCCAGCGGGTGATGAAGTTGGCGCACTGGGCCAGGGCCTGCGGGTGACTGAACACCGGCGCGCCCTTCAGCTCGGCCAGCACCACCGGAGCGGCCGCATACGCGTCGAAGCGCACCGCCACGTCGACCACGCCACCGGCGATCAGGTCGGCGTCGCAGCCCAACAATGCCCGGGTTGAGCGGCTGACCAGACCCGATGCAGAACTGGTGACCGGCAGCACCCCCAAGCCGCCGGTGCGGGTGCACTCGAGCACGTCGTCGAACGAACCGGTCGGCTCGATCTGCACCGAATGCTCCCCCGCGCCGGTCAACCCGACCGCGAACTGGCGGGCGGCGCTTTCGGAAAAGCTGCCGGGCGGCCCCAGGTAGCGCAGCGCCGGCGCTGAGGCGCGCACCGGTCGGGCCACTCCGTGCGGCCAGGCGTAGGCCACCTCGACGGCGCGGCGCAGTCGTTCGATGGTTTCGTCCAGGTCGAGGTCGGCCCGGATGCCGGTGCGGATCACCACCGCCCGCTGCCCCGTGCGCACGGCCTCGGAGACCAGCCGGGCCTCACCGACGCCGCGCTGCTCGCGCACCACCGACGCGATGCCCTCGCCGGCCACGGATTCGGGCACCAGAAACCGGACGTCGCGGCGCACGTGCGCCAGCCACTCGTCCAGGGCGACGTCGAGTTCGGCCTCGGCCAGCACCTCGACGTGCCCGATGCCGAACCGGGTGCGGACCGGGTTGCCGCGCCGGCCCAGCCGCTTCGCGTTGCGGACGCCGGGGCCCGACAGCAGCGCCGCCGAACCCTTCGGCCCGATCAGCAGCTCTTCGAGCACCAGGTGCACGGGAGTCAGCTCGACCAGCCGGCCCACCCGCAGCGTGTCGGGGCGTCCGCTTGGGTGCAGCCCGACCAGCCCGCCCAGCCGGCGGACCCGAGCCAGCAGCGCCCGCTTCGACTGGCCGGCACTCAGGGTGGCGGCGGCGGTGGTCCGCACGGTGTCGAACAGCGCGCCGCTGAACCGGTCCCGGGTAGCGGCGATCCGGTGTTGGAACTGCTCACGCGAACCGAGCGCCCCATGAACCGACGCCGCCGCCCGAGCCAGGCGTTCGGCCGCCCGATCGCCGTGCAGGCTGGCCTGCACGTGAGCCAGCGTCAGCTCCTGGTTCTCCTCCAGCACGCTGACCGCCAGGCCGAGCAGTGCCTCGAACAGCGGCGTACGGGTGGCCCATACGTCGGTGAGGCCCAGTTCGCTGTCGGTGACGGCGGTGACGAAGCCGAGCAGCGCCTGCTGCGTCATCGCGAGCACGTCGGTCATGATGCGGTCGTGCCACTGCGGCGAGAGCACGGTGTAGATCCCGCCCCGCGAGGTGATGGCGCGGGCCAGCCAGCCGGTCGCCGCTCCTCGAACCTCCGTGGCGCACACGGTCTGGCCGTCCAGCGAGCGGGCTCCGGTGTCCATCAGCGGGTGCACCGCGACCGCGGTGCGCCCGGGCACCGAGGCCAGCACGTCCATCGCCCAGGTGAAGCCGACGCTGACCAGAATGATCGGCGCATCGGACGGCACCAGTGCGTCCAGGTCGGCCAGCACGCCGGGCGCCACGCTGTCGGGCACCGCGACGCACAGCACGAAGCCGGGCCGGGCCAACTCGTCTGCGACCTCGGGCAACGTGCCGGTACGCACGGGGGTGTCGCGGTAGAGGGCCGCCGCGCCGTCCAGCAGCGCCTCGGTCTGGCCGGTGTCGACCAGCACCACGTGCTGCCAGGGCAGCTCGGCGAACAGATGATCCGACAGCCAGCGACCCATGCCGGCCGCGGCCCCCACCACCACCAGCCGGGTCGGGTCGCCCGCAGCCAGGGTCTGGGTCACCGCAGCAGTCTAGGGCGTGCGTTCATGCGGCCGGCCTGATGGACGCCGCCGCCGCGTCGATGGCGGCGAAGTGCGGCGTCGCCGTCGGCCGGTCCGGCTTCACCCCGACGAAGGCGAAGGTGCGCGCGTTGGGCAGGCTGACCAGCAACAGCGAAACCGAGACGCGCTCGGTCACGCCGCTGCTCAGCTTGCCGGTCACCTCGGCGTGCGCGTACTGCGCGGGATACGCGCCGATCGTGGACGGATCGTCGGAGCGCACGTCGTGCACGCTGAGATCCTCCAGCGTGTGGTAGCTGCGCCGGCTGAACTCGGCCACCACCCCGCGGGCCGTGCCGGGCAGGTCGCCCTCGATCACCGCGGCGGGTTCCAGTTGGCCGAGCACGATGGTGGCCGGCAGGTCCTCGTTCTGGTTCCAGTCGGGATCGGAGGTGACGCCGCCGAAGACCACCTCGCCGAACATGCCCTTGACCGTGGTGGGGGCGTCGAACGCGAACGGACGGCCGGGCATCCGTCCGGTCAGGTACGGCGCGACCGTGAGCTCACGGGTCGCCTCGTCGACCACCACCGCATTGGTCGGAGGCGAGGGCAGCATCGAGGCCGGGCCGGGCGTGGGTGCGGGAACGGTGGCGGCCGGCAGCGGAGGACCGAGGCGTCCACCGATCACGCCGAGAGCAACGATCGCCACGAGCAGCACAGCGACGACCCCAAGCGCCCAGCGACCCAGGTGGGCCGGCAGCGGTCTGCGCCTCGGATCATCCACGGCCAGGAGTCTAGGCCGAGGCTAGGCCGGACGTCCGCGCAGCCGCCGCCACCCGTCGCGCACGATCCGGACGTCGGGCAGCTCGCCGCCCTCTTGACGCCACCACCAGATCACCCACACGATGGCAGTGACCTGCGCGGCGGTGCACAACACGTCACGCATGATGAAGCCCGCCACCACGACGCCCGGGCCGAACTCGATCACCCGTCCGGTCACGTAGGCCAGCGACAGCCAGGCGCCGCGCCACATGGTGATCGCGTCGAGCCGGTTGGCCGTCATCAGCGCCAGCGGCACCCAGGTGATCAGGTCGTACCAGCTCAGCGTGTAGGGCGAGGTGATCAGCCACGCGGCGGTCAACAGAGCGGCGGTGCGCACCGTGATGGTCAGCGGGTCACGGCGCGGATCGGTGCCCGGCGCCGCGCCCGGAGCGGTCACCCAGGGCAGCACCCGGGAGAGCATCCAGCCGATCACGAACAGCCCGATCAGGCCCAGCGCGCTCATGATGCGCCGCGACGTCGCGTCGCCAAGGGTCACCGTGCCGAGGGCGTGCAGCCATTCGGTCCACGAGCCGGCCGAGACGTAGCTGGTGTTGCGCGCGGCGGCGAAGAGCGCCTGGGGTGCGAACAGGCCATACCCGAGCCCGATGGTGCCCGCCGCCGCCACGCACAACTGCAGCAGCTTGCGCGGCTGGTGCCGGTAGCCCCAGAGCATTGCCAGCCCGTAATAGACCAGCGAGACCTTGACGCAGCCGGCCAGCCCGATGCCCAGGCCGGCCAGCCAGGCGTTGCGGCGCAGAAACCAGAAGCCGGCCACGGCGAACACCAGGGTCAGCGGCTCATTGTGCGCCTGGGCGCAGATGGACCAGATCATGATCGGGTTCAGCACCGTGAACAGCACGGCCCGGGTCTGAAAGGCCGGGTCGCCGTGGGCCATCTTGACCACGATCAGGCCGACGATCAAGAACGGGATCAGCGCGAACATCTGCAGCCAGAACACCACCTGGTGCATGCTCTCGCCGCCCAGGGTGGCGGCCAGCCACTGACTGAACGACGCGATCGGGCCGTACACCGAGGGGGTGTCCTGCCAGGGCGCCTCGACCCAGCGCATCACCGGGT
>DAOSUG010000110.1:0-6634 GCA_035378545.1 Micropruina sp.
TGGTCAGGTCGCGGGCGATCGCGCGCGACGCGCCGGGGTCGTCGTCGACCGCCACGATGGCACCGAACGGCTTGAGCAGCGTCGCGTACGCATCGATGTTGCCCGGCGTGTGCGACGAGAACACCCAATCGAGACCCTCCGGTGCGAGCGGAGCGACCTCGGCTACCAGGTCGCGGTGCCCGACGCAGTGGTCGGCACCGAGCTCATGCACCCACGCGCAGGACTCCTCGCGCCCGGCCGTGGCGATCACGGTCACGCCGGTCAACGCCTTCGCCAACTGGATCATCACGCTGCCGACCCCACCGGCCCCGCCCACGATGAGTAGCGAACCCCTACTGTCGCTACGCAGGGACAGGTGGTCGAACAGCGACTCCCATGCGGTGATCGTGGTCAACGGCAGCGCAGCCGCCTCGGCCCAGTCCAGTCCGGTCGGCTTGCGGGCCACGATGCGCTCATCAACCGCGTGCAGCTCGGCGTTGCTGCCGGGCCGGGTGTTGTCGCCCGCGTAGTACACCTCGTCGCCGACGCTGAACCCGGTCACGTCGGAGCCCACGGCCTCGACCACACCGGCCGCGTCGTAACCCAGAATGACGCTGCCGTCGGGTGGCAGTCGCTTCAGCACCTTGGTGTCGACGGGGTTCACCGACACTGCCCGCACCCGCACCAGAAGGTCGTGCGGACGCAGTTCGGGAACCGTCACCTCGACGACAGTGAAGGTGTCTTCGGGGGAACGACCGGCGTGGGCCACCACCGCCATCATGCTCGGGCTCATGGACGTACTCCTTCGGTGCAGGTCGAGGCACTGCGTGGTGCAGGGACGTCTCTCACCCTATGACCTGTGCGTCGTGGCGCGCTGCCGCGCGAACACGCTCCGGCTGACGCCGGACGCACGAAGGGGCCCGGCTCACACCGGACCCCTTCACGTCTACTCCCCGCGCCGGTACCCCCCGTTGGCGCTGGGGCGATCAGCTGCAGCCGCTGGTGCTGCCGCATCCCTCGCAGATGTAGCAGCTACCGCTGCGCCGCATCTTGGTGCCGCACGTCATGCACAGCGGCGCATCGATGGCCAGGCCCGAGATCTTCTCGAGCACCTCGGCCGTCGAGTGGGGACGGGCCTCGAGCAGAGCCGGCTGGTTGGGACCGTCCTCATGGATCGTGACCTCGTCGCCCGCGTCGTTCTTCAACGCCTCGGAGTCGATCAGGTTGGCCTCGTCCTCTTCGGACAGGTACGACCCGGTCTCGACGTAGCGGGCCCGCTCGGCCGAGGTGTGGATGCCCAACTCCGCACGCTCGTCGAAGGTCAGGTAGTCGAGTGCCAGACGGCGGAAGATGTAGTCGATGATCGACTGCGCCATGCGGACGTCGGCGTCGTCGGTCATGCCGGCCGGCTCGAACTTCATGTTGGTGAACTTCTGCACGTAGGTCTCGAGGGGCACCCCGTACTGCAGGGCGATCGAGATCGCGATCGAGAAGGCGTCCATCACGCCGGCCAGGGTCGAGCCCTGCTTGCCGAGCTTGAGGAACACCTCGCCGAGGCGTCCGTCGTCGTAGGCGCCCGCGGTCAGGTAGCCTTCCGCGCCCGCGACCGAGAACGAGGTGGTGCGGCTCATCCGCGACTTGGGCAGACGCTTGCGGCGCGGCCGGTACTCGACCCGCACCGGCACCTCGTCGGCGACCTTCTCGGGTTGCTTCTTGCCGTCGCTGAGCGGCTGACCCACCTTGCAGTTGTCGCGGTAGACCGCCAGTGCTTTCAGGCCGAGCTTCCAGCCCTGCAGGTACACGTCGGCGATCTCGTCAATCGTGGCCGTCTCGGGCAGGTTGACGGTCTTGCTGATCGCACCGGACAGGAACGGCTGCACCGCTGCCATCATCTGCACGTGACCCATCGGCTTGATGGCCCGCTCGCCCATCGCGGTGTCGAAGATCTCGTAGTGTTCGCCCTTGAGCCCGGGCGCGTTCACCACATGCCCGTGTTGGGCGATGTACTCGATGATCGCCTCGATGGTCTCTTCGGTGTAGCCCAGTTGGTGCAGCGCCCGCGGAATGGTCTGGTTGACGATCTGCATCGAACCGCCGCCGACCAGCTTCTTGAACTTGACCAGCGAGAAGTCCGGCTCGATGCCGGTGGTGTCGCAGTCCATCATGAAGCCGATCGTGCCGGTCGGTGCCAGCACCGAGGCCTGGGCGTTGCGGAAGCCGTTGCCCGCACCCAGCGCGACCACGGAGGCCCACTCCTTGGTGGCCGCTTCGTGCAGCGAGCCGTCCACCTCGTTGAATGTGCGCACCTCGTCGTTGGCGGCCTGGTGCTTGCGCATCACCTTCTGATGAGCGGTGGCGTTGCGTGCATAGCCGGTGTACGGGCCCACGATCGCTGCCAGTTCGGCCGAGCGCCGGTAGCTGGTGGCCGTCATCAGCGAGGTGATGGACGCGGCCAGCGCCCGTCCGCCGGCGGAGTCGTAGCCCCGTCCGATGGCCATCAGCAGGGCGCCGAGATTGGCGTAACCGATGCCGAGCTGCCGGTAGTCGCGGGTGGTCTGCCCGATCGATTCGGTCGGAAAGTCCGCGAAGCAGATCGAGATGTCCATGGCTGTGATGACCAGCTCGACGGCCTTGACGAAGTTCGCCACGTCGAAGGTGTTGTCGTCGCGCAGGAACTTGAGCAGGTTGAGGCTGGCCAGGTTGCACGAGCTGTTGTCGAGGCTCATGTACTCCGAGCAGGGGTTCGACGCGGTGATGCGCCCGGTCTCGGGGTTGGTGTGCCAGGCGTTGATCGTGTCGTCGTACTGGATGCCCGGGTCGGCGCACTCCCAGGCCGCCTTCGCCATCTTGCCGAACAGCTCGCGGGCGTCGACCTTCTCGATCACCTCGCCGGTCATCCGGGCGCGCAGCCCGAACTCGGTGCCCTCGACCACGGCCTGCATGAACTCGTCACTGACCCGCACGGAGTTGTTGGCGTTCTGGTACTGCACGCTGACGATGTCTTTGCCGCCCAGGTCCATGTCGAAGCCGGCGTCGCGCAGGGCACGGATCTTGTCTTCTTCGCGCGCCTTGGTGTCGATGAACTCTTCGATGTCGGGATGATCGACGTCGAGCACCACCATTTTGGCCGCGCGCCGGGTGGCGCCGCCGGACTTGATGGTGCCGGCGGACGCGTCGGCGCCGCGCATGAAGCTGACCGGACCGGATGCGGTGCCGCCCGAGGAGAGCAGCTCCTTGGACGAGCGGATGCGCGACAGGTTCAGCCCGGCACCCGAACCACCCTTGAAGATGAAGCCCTCCTCCTTGTACCAGTTGAGGATCGAATCCATCGAGTCGTCGACGCTGAGGATGAAGCAGGCGCTGACCTGCTGCGGCGACTTGGTGCCGACGTTGAACCACACCGGCGAGTTGAAGCTGAAGTACTGGTGCAGCAGCATCCAGGTGAGTTCGTGCTCGAAGATCTCGGCGTCGTTCTCGGTTGCGAAGTAGCCGTTGCTCTCGCCGGCCCGTCGGTAGCTGTGCACCACCCGATCGATCAGCTGGCGCAGGCTGGTCTCGCGCGCCGCGGTGTTGACCGCGCCCCGGAAGTATTTGGTGGTCACGATCGTGGAGGCGTTCACCGACCAGAAGTCGGGAAACTCGGCACCGTGCTGCTCGAAGACGGTCTCACCGGTCTTCCAATTCGTCTGCACGACGTCACGGTGCTCCCAGGTGACCTGGTCGTAGGGGTGCACCCCGTCGGTGGTGAAGACGCGCGCGATGGTCAATCCCGAGGGCTTGCTGGAGCGCCGGGACGAGGCACGTGCGGTTTCGGTCATTGTGATGCCTTCCTTCGAAATGGGTGCGGCTGGCGCTCAACGCGCGGAGAGCAACTGACTACGGAGGTTGTCGATCTCGGCCTCGAAATCTTCAACCGATGAGTACTGCTTGTAGACGGACGCGAAGCGCAGGTAGGCGACGGCGTCCAGCGTGCTGAGCGGGCCCAGGATGGCGAGCCCGACTTCATGCGCAGGAATCTCTGCCTGACCGCTGGCCCGGAGCGTCTCTTCGACCAACTGGCCGAGGCGGGCCAGGTCGGCCTCACTGACCGGCCGGCCCTTGCAGGCCTTGCGGACGCCGCTCACGACCTTGTCGCGCGAGAACGGCTCGACCACGCCGGAGCGCTTCACCACGACGAGCTGCATCTGCTCCAACGTGGTGAACCGGCGTTCACACGCCGGGCACTGGCGGCGACGACGGATGGCTGCACCGTCTTCGGCGACCCGCGAATCGAGCACCCGAGAGTCGGTGTGACGGCAGTACGGACAGTACATTTCGCCTTGGCCTCCTTCGCTTCGATCCGACGCTCATTAACGAGTCGCCCTCTGTGCGCACCCAACCCCTGTGGAGTGGGGTGTGCACTGGCTGTGGATATCGCTGTGGACGGAACCACAATCTGTGGATGAACCACACGCCTGTAACTACTACATCTAGAGCTTATGCCGGATGGAGGCATGACGCAACAGACGACGGGGATCAGTCGTCGAGCCTTCTTGCGGGCCCGTCCAGGCCGAGGCCCGGACCCGAACAGCCCACCCGATCGGCCACGCGGAAGTCTCACAGCGCTCGCCCGGACGCTGCCGGACCCGTCGGCTTCACGGCTGCTCAAGCCATGCGCCACCGAGGTCGTGACGGGATGCGGCAAGCACCGGTATGGAGGGCACCGAGAGCATGCGCCGCGGCTGAGCCAGCCGATGTTCGGCCCACGCCGACCTTGCCTGCCCTTGACTGTGGGTGCGCGCCTGCGGGAACACACCCATGGCTCACACCGGCCGGTCGATGTCGGCCACGACCGAGGTGGCACCCCGATACCGCGACGGCCCACGTAGGTCTCGCCAGGCCGAGCCAGGCTCGACCGGTACCGACACCCGGGCTTCAGGGATCTGCGGCTCGGCTCAGCGTCAGCCGCCGACCACCGACGAGCCCGGGGCAGACGGGGTTGTGACGGGAGCGTTGGAGACCGAAAAGAAGCCGACCACCAGCGTGATTGTCGCCGCGGCCACCATGCCCAGGAACAGGCCCACTGCCAACGCCAGCCCACGCCGGGTCAGCTGGAGACCATGCTGAACCGCGGGCTGCCAGACCACGGGCCTGGTGCGCACCCACGGCCCCGAAGAGGTGACGGGCCGACCACCCGGAGCCCCAGGATGAGTGGGCCGGGCCAGCGGCCCCCGCGTCTGCGGCACGTGGTGCCACTTCGGCCGAGTCGGGGTCAGCCGGCTGCCCACTGTCTCGTCAATTGTCAGTGCACTCATCTCGCACGTCCTCTCTTCGAACATATGTTCGATGCCATTGTTACTGTTGCCAGCGGCCTTGCGCAAGCCCTATTAGTACAGACGTACCCACCGCTGCCGACCTGGATCCAGTCCATCAGCCGGGTCTGACACTTTCTTGCCGCGATCACCACAGGCCCTCCAGCGACTGGCCGGCCCGTCCATCCCGGGATCAGGCCGGTCCCCTGTCTGCCGTCCGCCGGTCGTCGGCCTCATGCGCACCAGGGTTGGAGGGAACCCCGTCGCGCATGCCGCAAACCCGGATCACCACGCACCGTGGGCCCGCCCCGACAGCCCGGCCGGCCCAGAACCACGCGGACACCCGGCAGGCTGCCCGACCGAGCGCGCGACACGCTCGAACAGATGTTTGAATCACGTTGTTCGATTCTCTAGGGTGGCGGCATGGCTGGCAGGAACCCATTCGACAAGACGCCGCGACGCGGGCGTCCGCCCAAGCAGCCCCCCAAGATGACCGTGGGGCGCCCGAGCAATGCCGAGGTCGCGCAGCAGCTGGAGATGGCGAAGATCACCCAGTTGCCAGACGGCCCCGCTGATACCGAGGGCCTGACGCCCCGGCAGCGCCGCATCCTGGAGTTGATCCACCTCGCGGTGAGCACCCGCGGCTACCCGCCGACGATCCGCGAGATCGGCGAGGCTGCCGGATTGGCCTCCCCGTCGAGCGTGTCGCATCAGTTGCGCGCTCTCGAGGCCAAGGGCTACCTGCGACGCGATCCGCACCGTCCACGAGCCATCGAGGTGCGGTTCCCCGAGTCACTCTCCGCGATGGAGCCTGACTCCAGCGAACTGGTCGCTGACGGCGTGGTAGAGCACGAACCCGACGTCACCGGCATTGGCGACGCGATGCCCGAGGCGGTCAATGTGCCCGTGGTCGGACGCATCGCCGCCGGCGGCCCGATCCTGGCAGAGGAGCGGGTCGAAGACGTCTTCCCGTTGCCCAAGCAGCTGGTCGGCGACGGCACACTGTTCCTGCTCGAGGTCAGGGGCGACTCAATGATCGAGGCGGCCATCTGCGACGGTGACTTCGTGGTGGTGCGGCAGCAGCCCACCGCCAACAACGGTGACATCGTGGCCGCCCTGCTCGAAGACGAGGCCACCGTGAAGACGTTCAAGCGCACCGACGGCCAGGTGTGGTTGATGCCACACAATCCGGCCTACTCGCCGATCGACGGCAATCACGCGTCGATTCTGGGCAAGGTGGTCGCGGTGCTGCGCCGGGTCTAGGTCGCTCGACGCAGATGCGCGTCTCGATCCGGGTTCGCCCAGGCGCAGGCCGCACCAGGGTGGGTGGTCGCTACGGCGATGACATTCTGGTGGTGGCCGTG
>DAOSUG010000111.1:0-6607 GCA_035378545.1 Micropruina sp.
GGGGTCGTGACCCTTCGTAGCGAAAGCCGAGCTTCTCGACCACCCGCAGGCTACGGACGTTCTCGGGCCGGATGGCGACCTCGAGACGATGCAGGTGCAGGGTGAAGAAGCAGTAATCGGCGGCCAGCGCGAGCGCGGTCGGAATGATCCCGCGGCCGGCCCAGCGCTGGTCCACCCAGTACCCCGCCTGCGCCCAGCCGGCCGAACCGTGGGTGATACCCGAGATGGTGAGCTGTCCGGCCAGCACGGAGCGCTGACGCTCGCCAGGCCGGTAGTCGATCGCGAACGGCAGCATGGCGCCGAGACGGGCGCGGCGGTTGAACTGTCGCACCATGCCGGCGAAGGTCAGCGGGGGTTCGATCGAATCGGGCGGACGGGTCGAATCCCAGGGGCCCGTCCACGCGGCATTGCGTTGCCGCAGTTCGTCCCAGGCGCGCCGGTCCTGCAACCGCCACGGACGCAGCACCACGGGCCCGTCGCTCAACTCGACCGGCCAGCGCGCCGGGTTCATGCCGCGCTCATGCGGCCGGTGGCGTCAACACCCATACCTCGACGTCGGAGTGTGCAGGAACCAGATGGGTGCCCGGCGGCAGCACGATCAGCGCGTCCGCCCGGGCCACGTCGTAGGCGAGCTCGGAGCCCGGCACCCCGGCGGGCTCGACCCCCCGCTCAGACACGATCGCAGGAATGAGTTCGGTGGCGTCGTCATGGCCGTGCAGGGCCAGCCGCGCCGGCAGCCAGCGAGTGACCCGCGACGCGTCCGCCTCGCCCTGCATGGTGCGCAGCACCGGCCGGACGAACGCGTGGTAGGCCACGAAGGCGGACGCGGCCCCGCTCGGGATCACGACCACCGGGGTGCGATCCTCGCCGATCCGGCCGAACGCCTGCCTTGCGCCTGGGTTGATTGCCACCCGATGGATGTGCACCTCGCCCAGGTCGGCCAGCACCTGCGGCACTGCACCCTCGAGACCGCCGACGATCACCACGAGGTCGGCCAGGATCAACAGGTCGCCCAGCGCCCGGGTGAGCGTGGCCGCATCGTCGTCGAACGTGCCCGAGGGGAAGACCCGGGCCCCGTCCGCCTTGGCCGCGGCCGAGATCAGCATGGTGGTGGCGTCGTAGCGATGCGCGCGCGACGCCAGGGGTAGCCCTGGCGGCACCAGCGTGGACCCGACGGTGAGCACCACGACCCGTGGCGGTTGACGCACCAGCACCTTGTCGTGACCCACTTCGGCGAGCAACCCGACGGCTCCGGCGTCCAGTACATGTCCCTCCGCCAGCAGCAGCGTGCCGTTGGCGATGTCGGAGCCCGCCCGGCGGACGTACTGGCCCTCTGCCACGGAGGCGCGCACCTCGACCTCGACGTCGCCCCCATCGGTTGCCTCAGTGGGCACCACGGCATCGGCACCCTCGGGCAGCGGCGCACCCGCGGCCACCCGTACCGCACTGTTCGGCAGCAGGGGTGCGCCCCGGTAGACGGGCGAGTCGAGCACGTCGAGCACGGGCAGCCGCACCGGCGCGCCGGACGACGCCGAGGCGACCTCGGCGGCGTGCACCGCGTACCCATCGACGGCCGCGCTGGTGAAGGTGGGCAGGTCGAGATCGGCGACGATGTTCTCGCACAGCCGGCGGCCGAACGCGTCCAGCACCCCCAGGCCGATCGGCTGCTGCGGTTCGATGTCGGCGAGCAGCGCCGCGCGGTACTCCGCCACGCCGATCGGCTCGGGCTCAGCGGTCGGAGGCACGTCCAGCCCCGCAGAATCGACCTGATCGCCCTCGGGCTGGGACTGCCGTTTTCGTCCGAATAGCGCCATGGCTCTTACCATAGGACAATGCCTGCGGCCCACCGTCCGAACCCTCCGGCGCGGGCGTCGGATGTCGGTTTCGCCAAGGCGTCGCTGCGGGCCGAGATCCGCCAGGCCAGGCGCTTCGCCGAGCCCCCGACGCAGCGTGAGGCTCGCACCGCGAGTGCTCTGCGACTCTCACTACCGCACCGGGTGATCGCGCTCTACAGCTCCACCGGCGACGAGCCCGACACCTGGCCGCTGATCGATGCCCTCGCCGCAGCCGGACGCACCGTGCTGCTGCCGGTGCTCGGGCGTCGCGCCGACGGCACCGTGCGTCACGGGCCGGATTGGGCGGCCTACGGCGGACGCCACACGCTGCGCGTGGGCTTCGCCGGCATCGCCGAGCCCGCCAGCGGGGCGCAGGGACCGCAGGCGCTGGCTTCGGCCACGTTGATCTGGTGTTCAGCGTTGGCCGCCAGTCCTGGCGGCGAACGGCTCGGCACCGGCGGGGGCTGGTACGACCGGGCCCTGGCATACGCCGCATCCGACGCCGTGGTCGGGGTGCTGCTGCGTGAGGACGAGGTGCGCGACCGGGTGCCGGTCGAGGCCTTCGACCGGCCGATCGACCTGATCGTGACCGGACGTCGCGTGATCGAGACGACGCACGCCACGGAATAGCGAACCCGCTGTGCGGCGTTGAATCGGCGACCGCTAGAATGCGGCGGTTGTCCGCCGCTGTTGCACCCTGGAAGAGCCCATGCCCACGTATCAGTACCGTTGCCTGGATTGTTCGAACGAGCTCGAAGCCGTTCAGAAGTTCACCGACGACCCGCTGACCGAATGCCCCGACTGCGACGGCACCCTGCGCAAGGTGTACAGCGCCGTGGGCGTCGTGTTCAAGGGCTCCGGCTTCTACGCCACCGACAACCGCTCGAAGGGATCGGCCAAGTCCACCACCGGATCGGATGCCAAGGGCGAGGGCGGCGCCGCATCGGCGCCCGCCGGCGGCAACGGCGAGAAGTCGACGGCCGGCGCCACCGGCACCACGAAGCCCGCCGCTGCCAAGGCCACGAGCAAGCCTGCTGCCGGGTCGCCGGCTGCCTGACGTGTCGGCGCGTCGATACATTCGCGACGTCGGTCACCGCGCGATGGCACCTGTGCCCGCTGACCAGTAGGTCGCCTCGATACATTCGCGACGTCGGTCACCGCGCGTTCGCACCTGACGCCCGCGCGATTGTGAACACTTCGCCGGTTCCGGTCGGTTACTGAGGGTATGAAAGCACTGTTGGCCCGGTTGCGCCGGGTGGTGCGCACCCGTCGCAGGTTGCTCGCTGCGCTGCTGGTCGGCCTGGCCGCCTGGGCAGCGCTCACCGCGCTACGACCGGCACCGCCGCCCACTGTCGCCGTGCTGGTGGCGGCGCGCGCGATCAGTGGCGGGGTGGTGATCCAGTCCGGCGACGTCGTCGTGCGCGACCTGCCGCAGAACGTCCTGCCCGAGACCTACCTGACCGCTGCCGACCAGGCGATCGGTCGCCCTGCCACGCTGGCCCTGCCGGCCGGGGCGGTGCTGCTGCCTGCCAGCGTGGTTACTCGCAACTCACTGGCCTCCTCCGGCATGGCGGTGCTGCCGGTCACCTTGGTCGACACCGCGGCCGGACTGATCGAGGTGGGCGACCGCATCGACCTGCTCGGCTCGTCCGGCGACGACACTGCCACCGTGGCATCGGCGGCGCGGGTGGTCGCCGTGCTGGGCGCTGACGGCAGCGGCTCAGCACTGACGCCGAGCCGTTCCAGCGGGCCGGTCGTGCTGGTCGAACTGCGTCCGGACGCGCTGGCGAAGGTCGCGGCAGCGGCGGCGCAGGGCCCGCTCGGCTTCGGGTTCCGCTAGGGCGTACCTTCTCGCGCTGGTCGATTCCGTAAGGACGTGCCCCGTGCGTCTGCTGGCAAGGCGCAAGACGATCCACCGGTTGAACTGTCGAAAGCCGTGATCACCAGAACGCTGACCTGCGCACGATCCGCCCTCCGGGCCACTGTCCACGACCCGAGAGCACGTAATGGCCGGGTCACGGGGTCCGACTAGATTCACTCACCTGCACAGCCCACCACCGCCCTGACTCAGAACGGGCGGCTGTGCGAAAGGGGAATCTACATGATCAAGGGATTCAAGGACTTTCTGCTCCGCGGCAACCTGATCGACATCGCCGTGGCGTTCGTCATCGGCGGCGCGTTCAGCGCCGTCACCACCTCATTCACCAAGGTCGTCGTCGAGCTGCTGGCCCGGTTGGGCGGCGCCCCGAACTTCGACGAGTGGCAACCGCTGGGTCTGGTGTCCGCCGGGCCCTTCCTGACCGCGTTGGTGGCCTTCGTGATCATGGCCTTGGTCGTCTACTTCGGCATCGTGGTGCCGTACGAGAAGGTCAAGGCGCTCACCACGGTGGCCGAGACCGAGACCGAGGCCGGCGCGCCGACCACCGAAGAACTGCTGATCGAGATCCGCGACCTGCTGAAGCAGCAGCAGGGCTGACCGTCGGACGGCGCCTGCCCGAAGTGCGGAATTGGTCCCCCGTCGCCATCGGCGGCGGGGGACCAAGGGCAGTGCGGATCACTGCGCGATCCGGTGGTTGAGCCTGTCGAAACCCCGCCCATGAGGGTCTCGACACGCTAGGTCAGCGCTTCTCGCTCAGCTGCCGTGATGCGGCGGAACGTCCTGCAGCAACCGACGCTCGTCGGCGTTCAAGGCGCGTCGGGTCGCGGGTACCGCATGCTCGCCGAACAGTTCCAGCCGCTGCTGCTCGCGCTGCACCGCCGCGAGTAGCCGGGCACTGCCCACCCGTAGCCGCAGTGCGTCCGGTACCGGATGCGGCCAGACTCTCCCGTCCGCAAGCATCGCACGCGCGTGGCTGGTGATCGCGGCCCGATCCCAGCCGGCCTCCACCAGCAGGGCGTGAACGTCGCCGCCCCCACTGTCGCTGGGTTGGCCGGTGAGCGCGCAGAACACCGCGGCGGCCAGGTCGGCCTCGCTCACGCCGGGTCGTCCACCCCTGCCACGCTTGGACGGCCTAGGTCGTGGTACTCGACCTCACCCACGGCGCTGACCGGACGATCGAAGGTCCAATCGCCGCGCACGACGAACGAAGTGGCCGCCCGCAACGACGGCGGCACCGTCACCCGCGCCTCGAAGTCGTCGATCAGCTTGTAGTAGTGGCCGTCCAGATCGACCCGAGGAACCTCGGCGACGGTCTGGTTGAGTCGGCTGTCGTTGCCGAGGTCGAAGACGTCCGAGCGCAGCAGCAACAGTTCATTCGTGGTCTTCACCGGCTGGAACCGCGACCGCGGCACCGCGATGGCGGTTGCTCCCTTGAACACCTCGATGGCCGCACCCATGGCGGTCTCGAGCTGAATCACCTTGGGCGAGGACGCGTCCGACGGATCGACGTTCTTGACGTTGTAGATCAACGGCAGACCGAGCACCGCTCCGCGCTGCTGCAGTGCGGCCTTCAGTTGCTCCAGGTCGATCCACAGGTTGTTGGTGTGAAAGTAGGGGTGGCGAAACTCATCGGTGAAGTAGTCCATGTCTTCGGCCGGCGTCTGCGCGGTGTCGCGCAGGATCAGCTGTCCGTCGGACTTGCGCAGCGCGAGGTGACCGCCCTTGCGATCGTTGACGGTGCGCGGGCAGATCTCTGCCGCGTACGGGGCACCGGAACTCGCGAACCAGCCGGCCAGTTCGGCATCGGGCGCGGCGCCGAGGTTGTCGCCGTTCGAGATGCTCGCATACTTCATGCCAGCGGCCAGCAGCGCGTCCAGCACGCCGGACCCGACGAGCGCGGTGTAGACGTCGCCATGGCCGGGCGGGCACCACTCCAAGGTGGGGTCGGCCGGCCATTCCACCGGCTCGAAGGTGTCGGCGGTGATCTTGGGCTCGGCATTCTGCAGAAAATCGACCGGAAGCCCCGCCACCGGCAGGTCCGGGTACTTCTCAAGATGCGCCAGCGTGTCGTCCCGGGTGCGGAACGAGTTCATGAACAGCAACGGCAGCGTCGCGTCATACGTCGCACGCGCGGCGGTGATCTGCCTGACGATCAGGTCGAGAAAGGACAGCCCGTCACGAACGGGCAGCAGGGTCTTGGCCTGGTCGAGACCCATGGACGTACCCAGGCCCCCGTTGAGCTTGATGATCACCGTGCGGGCGATCGCGTCACGCGCCGTCTGCTCGTCGATCACCACGTCCGACAGTTGGGGAGGGTCGGTGAGGGGGTCGATGGTGGTCTCGGGAATCATGCCGGTGACGCCTGCGGCGGCCTCGGCGTAGTAGTGCGAGAAGACTTCGATGGCCGGTTCGTTGGCACCTGCGGCACGCATTTTCGCGACCGAGGCAACGAGTCCTTGTTCACTCATGATATTAGTCTAAATGACTAATCGAGTTACGGAAAGTCCAGCGGGCGACCACGACGGGGCCAAGGCCTGATCCACAGCACTCATCTGCGTGAGGACATGACGAGAGCGACGCCTATCGAAGGGCCTAAGCCGTCTACCCACCCCCAGGAGACATCAACGAGCTGGCGTCGCTCTCTACGAGAAAGCCTAGACGATACGTCAGGGAAAAGCACGTCCGATTGGTCATCTTTTTCTAGATCCACAACTTTTCAACCATCCCTGCGCGAAGCCCGGAGGCGGGTACCATGCCGGGTCTGACCGCGCGGCGCGGGGCCGGGAGTCGCAGTATCGCGTGCCCCTCTATGCTGTACCTTGGCCGCTCGGCCCACGCGGGCCCCATAGCTCAGGGGATAGAGCAGAGGTTTCCTAAACCTTGTGTCGCAAGT